>CAMYOI010000430.1 GCA_947259955.1 uncultured Gammaproteobacteria bacterium | reverse complement strand
CCTTGGACGCACTGAAGCGACTCGTTGACAATCCACACCACTCCGACTCGATTCTTACTTCTAAAAGCAATCGTCTCTCCGGAATTGAGTCCAGAATTCCGGCAACGCTTGGACACTACCCCCGTATCGCTAACTTTTCATCAAGACTGACCCACATTTTTACTACCGATGGCCCCGGCTAGCGCGAAAGCGTATCGAGGGATTCGAACCCTCGATGCTTTCTTATTTTTCAATACCTTACAAAGGTACCGTGTCCAAATCGTGTCTAAATCGAACGCCTTTCTCTCCCAATTCGTGCCCCTTCTAAGTCGTTCTCGGTGCTCAGTACCAAATATTTCTGACGTTTTCCCGGAAGCCCATACTTGCGATAACGCGGGCTCCAAAGGTGGAAGTTGACGACCTTCTCCGTCCTGTGAACGCTGGTCCCTTCCAACCGTAATCGAACAACCCGGCCTTGCAACTCAGTCATCGCGTCATCACCGCGGTCGCGAGCACCTGCGCACAGACCATAGGCGTTCACGTCGGGGCCGGGCACGACGCTTTGTCCGCTGTCTGACTTTGAGATCGGGACAAGATCGCTTCACCTGCGACGTGGACAGTACCGTCAGCGGCAGCATCAAAGCCGGCGCCGCGACGGAAATCGCATCAGGACACCGAGCTAGATGAAAACAGGACCATTGATCTGAACCACTTCCATTGGAAATTCCACCGCCATGGCTAGTATCACACCCCGATCGCCGCATAATTGTTAATTCGCCATGCACACCCCGATCCCAAGGCCAGAGAAGCAACAACCGTGAGAAATGTACCCCGGCTTACAATAGGCGGGTGAGCTTTTTGGGAGATGCGTGATCCCGCCTTCGGACTAACCGAGATAGCGCCTGGCTTCTTTGATGAAGTCCCGGGGCGGCGGGATCTCGGCCGGATCGATTCGCACCATCAATACGATCGCCCGCTCGCGGTCGGAAATCGTGATTTCCTGTAGCGACAAGGTTCGTGCCGAAGACGACGAGCCCTCTTCGACCTTCCGTCCCATTTGGTCGATGGTGAGCAAAATCGGCTGGAGGCGAATGTGCGCTTCTGGCGCACTCAATGTCTCCACGCACAGGTTGAGATAGTCCTCGAGCGACGCGTGTTTGAGTTTGGTTTGCGACAGCTCCAATTCTATCTTGACAATCTCTCGTTCCGCCGACCCCGGCTCGGCATGGAGAGACGCCTCCATCGCCGGACCCAGGCCGAGTCCTCCATCGCGCAGACACCGCAATTTCTTTTCCAGCAACTTGCGTTCGCGCATGGCAGTGTGGCGCTCCTCGCGGGCGGCAACCATCCTTGCCAGCGCCGCCGACACCAGTTCGTCGTATGCGAGTCTTTTCAGCTCCAAGCGAGAGGTATCTTCCTTGGTACTCGCGGCGAGGAACTGATGGCCGTGGAAGTTGAACACCCGGTGCATGACGTCACGCCGGACGGCATCGCCCTCGAGCTGCATCCCCAGGGCCCGGTGCTCCTCGCACCGCACAGCCAGCATTGCGTGCACCGGATCGGACGGGACGCCGCCACTATTGTTGAGGAATGCAGTGACCTCCTGACTGGCGGCCACCTTCTCCCTTAGATGTTCGACGGAGGAGAAGAAGGCGCGAAATCGAGGGTCAGACAGGTAATTTCTCCGTGCAAGGTCAGCAGGCAGCGTCAGCGAGTCGACCAACTCGATGACATACTCGACGGTACGCTCCACGGCGGGGCGCAGTCTTTCACGGTAACCGTTTACCGCGATCAGTCGTGGATCTGTTCCTTCAACTAGTCGATCCGTCGCCTTATGGATCAGCGCAGCATCGAACTTATCCGTTGTGGTAGGCGCCTTGGCGAAGATGGATTCAAGCAGTTTGATCATTGTCCAAGATTGATATCGATGACCCGCCCGAGTTCGCCCGGCGGCATCGGCCCGGTCCGTCCGACGAAGCATAACGCCGGCACTTCGCCAGCGCCGGCGAGTACTTGCGCCGCCTTGTGTCCTTTACCCGATGCACTACCGGTAACAATCGTAGCATGACCGACTACGTTCAATAAAATCGACCCTCCTTAGTAACCACCATTGAATGGTTTACCGCCTGGTCTGAGCAAGCAATCGTGGTGATTGGTATAAAGAAAACTTATTTTTGATTATTTTTTCCAGCTTGCCGAATGCCTCTGATATCTTCGTCCAGCCGCCGGACTCGAGTTTGGTGAGCGCCTGCTCGCGCATATCGCCTTACACTCATAGAAAGTGTTCATCCGAACCACCGTGTTCGTCGATCAATCTGGCCAGATCGGTAACCACATTTTCTATCGCCCAGGTCCAAAAACGTTGATCTAACCGGGCAAGTATTATTCCATCTCCGGATTTCGTAACGGAAATGGGAACAAGCCCGTTGAAAAGCGTATCCAGTGCCAGGTAGATTCAACACCATAAGTGGGGACTGGGAACATGAACGCGCAATAAAATATGAAGTCGATTGTTGCACAGCAAGGGAGCCAAGAACTTGACTGTGATAACCTCGTGGATGCCTTAAAAAAAGGTCACCGCTGAGGCATACCCAGTGTATACAAATATCCAAGGGAAAATAGATGACAGCTAAACAGAGCAAAGTGATCAAACGACTGACCAAACAGGTCAAGAAGCTGAACGCGCGCATTGATGATATGGGCAGGGAAATAAAAACCTTGCGAGAAACTGCGAACGCCGTCATTGCTGTGCAGATGACCGGGGATCCACAAGATGATTCCTCGCAAATACCCCGGCCAGCTGTGACGCTCAGCAAGGAGATGGCTGACACGATAATCGAAGCGGCCGAAGAAATTGAAGGACTATCCGGCCAAGGGAAGCCTGAAAAAGGAGGCTTATCCTGACCACATCGATTCCATCCTCGAGAAATAGAAAAGGTTAAAAAACTCGGCAGCAAGCTGCCGAGTTTTTGTAGTACTTTATTTGCTGTCGCTTTTTTATTTTATTGTCACTCATTGTCCACGATAGTCACAGAAATGGAGCGCGAGTGGAGCGTGGGTGGAGCGCAGATTGATCTCTTTTCTTGTCAAGGTGCACCCGCTAACGGCTCGGTGTCAATCGCACTCATACTCCGTTAATTCGATGAATGATGCGCACGCATACGTCCGTGCAAAACCTGTCGAACAAACTGCATTGACACACTTTCGTTCGACTCAATGAGCTGCAAAATCTGACCTTTTACATCGCCAGTGCTGTTCAACCTTGTAGCGGCCTTGGTGCATGAATAATTTGCGACTCACGGATAGTGATTTTACGTGCAATATTCATGTGCTTTATCCCACTTGCCTAGCGCAATTGGCGAATCTCGACGTTCGACTTCCACTCACCCGTGAGTTAACTCGATTCATGCAACAAGGCTGCTGGACGCCGCACGATTGATCTTGTCTTCCGTCTAGACTCTAAGTTTTCCAAGGCGACTCAAAGCACTGAAAGATAGTGAAGCGCTTTTAGGCCAGGCATAAAAAAGTAAGCGCCGCCAACCGTGTGCACAAAACGCGGGATGTCCTTTACACGATACCGGACGGGCGTTGTCGGCACCGTAAATGGGCAACCGGTCGGTATGCTCGTGTTTCCACTATGCGGCACCGCAAGACGCGCTCGGTCTCCCATCAGGGGATCAGGTTCATCATACAATCCCGCAAATTTCGGGGAGTTTATCCAGGTATCGGCAATGAACTCGAACTGGCGGTTAAAGGTGACGTTAAGACAAATGAAGTGCAACCCACGCGGTTCATCATCTCCGGAAACATTATGGATATTTTCGGGCGATGTAAGGTTCGCAACCGCCTCACCATATGGACGGCCACGTCGAATAATTCTATGCCGCCGGTTGATTTTTAGGGACCTTTGGGTCCGGGCACTTTAATCCGTAAGGGTCTTTGGCGTGGTATTTGAAATCATTTTTAGTTTCCAACTCCGGTTCTTCTCCGTCGGGAGACACGGTCAAAGGGGTTCCATTCGGCCATCGGCCGACCATTTTCGCGGCAAGGGCGACCGGTCCAAGCGGAGTACCCTGCGCCGCTTTTCGCATCTCATTCCAAAACCCGTACACGTCTTGGGACAGTTGGCGAAAGACCACAAAGCTGCCATTTCGCCCTAGATCATGTTTACCCGACCCTTCCACGTCTGTGGGTAGAATGCCGTGGCGATCTTCAGACGGTTCTATCAAGGGACGCGGGGCATATAAGTCGTACTCGTTTTTATACCCAAGCAAAAATTCGCCCGGCTCAACCAGATCCTGCCCTGAATCGACCCCCTTGATACCGGGGTTGGAGATGCCGTCGCGAAATCCGAAATGTTCCTTATGTTCTGGCAATCTATTGGTCTCCAGTTCTTGCAACTGTACTAATCCGCCGGGCGGCATACTGTCTTGGACCTCAGCGAGAAGGTCTTCAAATGCTCGCTTTTCTCCGCCATAGATCATGAGCAACATGTGAATGGCTTCGCCCACTGGGGCCTTATTGCCCTGCCCACCCCACCGCCATTCACCTGGATAACTTTTACCGGAATCGCCTAAATATTTGATACGGCGTTCCGTCGTCATTCCTACTTGGAACTGATACGCAAATTTTCTTGCTACGGTCTCGGGCAATTCAAGTCGAATCAGGCCCGGGTAGGTCAGGGCAATCTGCAAAGCGGTTTTAGACGCCTGCGTCTCTTTACGTCGAATCGTTTCGGCTTGTTCCGCATTCGTCACCTTGCTCCGCCATTCGTCCAGCCACGATCGCGCCTTGACCGGTTCGGCAATATTGATCAACAAGAACCGAGCGAACTCGAACCGGCCGTAACCACTCAGGACGATTCCCTGGATATCAGATTTTTCCTGTTCGATTGTCGGCATCATACCTCCGTCTTTTGCGTAGTGCTCAGTTTAAAAACGCTGCAGCCACGCTTCCGTCTCAGAACTGCTCAATGCTTTAAAAAGATCGGTCCGGATAGCGGCATTGTTGGCCAAGTTGAAAGCGGTAAATTCCGGATACGCCGAATACCACATGGATGCGGTAGCTTGATGGTTATGCAGGACGCGTCTGAATTCAAACTCGTGGTTCGCCCCACCTCCGATCAAGAATTTTGTTTTGGGATACCCCTCTATAGTGCCGAAAGTCAAATTCAGACCTGCCGGTACGATATCGACGAAGTCGCTGTTATAGTTTTCCATACTACCGTCGTAAGTACTCGCAAAAAATCCCCGATGGCTGTTCTCCATGACCAACCAGCGCGCGGAATGAATCGTCTTGAGTCCGGCAAGGCTGCCGTCGTCGTAAAGCAACCGTCCGGCGATATCCGTTATTCGGTAGAGAATAATAGTCAGCCAGCGACGACAGCCGCCTCTCTTGATACGTCCGTCGACAAAGAAAGGACTTTGAACTGCGCCGTGATCGTCCAAATGTTCAAGTTGTTCAAGTTCCTCCGGCGTCAGCTCACCTACTTCGTCCGATCCCTGATTTTTGGGAGTAAGTAGCGGGGATAGCCGTGATATACCATCCACCGTGGCGATGCCAATTCTTTTCAATACGCCACCTACCAAGCTAAAAACCCGCCTCAATAAATCGGGGCGGGGGCCTGGTTGTAAATCCAGCACCGTTTGTGCGTGGAGTTGGATATCCGCCCGCACATTTTCCGGGGTTTTACCGGTCCAATCTTGCTTATCGATGAATTGGATGAGGGTCTTACGCAACGCGGCGTCTTTCCACACTTGTGAAACGGTACGGCCCGGCTTGTTCACATAAAACGCCTTCGGCGTCGCACTGTGTCTTTCAAAATAGGTCGTGACTTGGCTGCTGTCGGCATTGTTTGGAAATCCCATACAAAACTGGTACAAACCGTCAAGCAGCGGCATTCTATGGTCACGCGGGGAACGTTGGAAACGGCTAAGATGACCGATGTGGTGTGTGCCCGTTCCGTCCACGGCGGCAAGGTAAATGAGTTCTCCTGGAGAATTCATGCCGTCATCCGATTTATCTTCTTGCGCATATAGAATGAACCATCTAGCAAAATGCACATGCGGATCAACCTCGTTCAACTGTCCAAAAAAATCACGAAAGCGAACCTGTATCGCTGGATCGTGTTTCCAGTAAATGACATTTGGGTTTGCAGGGTCCGCTTTTTTATCGACGACACCCACCGCTTTCTCGAGATCCGCCAGTTTACCGGGGATAATAGGAGCGAAAACGCTGACAGGCTCTTGTTGCGACATTTTTTCTCCAGTCAGCGGCTCAGATAGCTGTTAAGGAAGTCAAAATACATTTGTATTCAATACCATTATCCCAATTAACAACACAATTATACGATTCATAATATGTGCTGGGTGATGCACTTAGCGCTGATAATGGGGTAAGCAGTGCTATTAAATCTGTGAGATTTTTCACAAAAAGGAGATCGCGGAGGAGTATCCAAGCACGTTTAAAGTAGCTGACCGGTAGTGCAGCTTCTGCGTCGGTTTTGACAAATTAACTTCCCTGGGCCTGATATATCCAGTAGCAGGAATCAAGCAACCACCCTGCTCCACTCTGCAAACGCACCCATCCTGAGATTAC
>CAMYOI010000429.1 GCA_947259955.1 uncultured Gammaproteobacteria bacterium | reverse complement strand
GCCCTCGTCTATGGAAATCAGTCGGGTCTTCCGTTCGGCGCCATAAGGCTGTGGCAGCTCCGTGTCCTCGATAGAAAGCGCCGCGACACCGGCCATCTCCAGTTCCTCCACGGTGCGTTTTACATTAAGCGCATTGCCGTATCCGTGATCCGCGTCCACCAAAAGCGGCAGCTCACTGGCGCGGGATATGCGTTGAGCCTGACCGGCGAACTCACTCAACGTCAAAACGATGAGGTCCGGTGCGCCAAGTACGGTCATCGATGCGACGGAGCCTGCGAACATGCCGACTTCGAAGCCCAGGTTTTCCGCGATTCGCGCGGATATCGGATCGAAAACCGATCCCGGGTGGACGCATCGGTCAGCGGAAAGCACCGATCGAAAATTTTCTCTGCGTGATGTCCAGCGCATTCTAGCTATACCCCTTCATGTTTTGAGACTGCGGGCGAGGCACATAGCATTGGCAAAAAACGCCTGCTGACCTTCTATCCGGAAGGCGTCGATCACATCCTGCCCGTCTTTTGACAGCAGCCAGTCAATCAGCTTCTGGCCGTCTTCCGACTTGACGTGGGCGTGTTTCTTCTGGTTGACCAGAATGATCCCGTACTGATTGACCATCCGTTCATCGCCTTCCATCAGAAGCTTCAGATTACCCTTGTTTCTGGTTTTCAGCCAGGTGGCGCGATCCGTCAAAACATACGCGTCGAGACCGCTCGCCACGTTCAGCGTCGCACCCATCCCCGACCCGGTTTCACGATACCATCTTTTACCCGAAACGGTCGGGTCAACTCCAGCGACTGCCCACAGTTCACGCTCCTTCTTGTGCGTGCCGCTGTCGTCACCGCGCGATGCAAACAGGCTGGAGGACGCGGCTATGGCAGCAAGCGCCTTGGCAACATCCTTTGTGCCGTTTATATTCGCCGGGTCCTCCGCGGGCCCCGCGATGACGAAATCGTTGTACATCACGTCGAACCGCTCGACACCGTAGCCGTCCTGCACAAATTTTTCCTCAGAGGATATATGATGCACGAACAACACGTCCGCGTCCCCGTTTCGTGCCAACTTTATGGCCTGCCCCGTTCCCACTGCCACGACTCTTACTTCGATGCCGCTTCGGTCGGTAAATACCGGCAACAGAGCATCGAAAAAACCGGAATTTTCTGTCGACGTGGTGGAGGCAACGGTGATGAAACGCTCCTGGGCCTGGATGCCGGTCATAACAAGACTGAATAGCACGGCAAACATACTCGAACGGAAAATCCTCATTTTTATACTACCTCAATCAGGGGCTGTGCCAACAAAACCGTAAAATACTTCCTATCTCCCGGTTTTTCTATATTCCCGATGTTCTATCAATATGTTGCAATTTTCATGTTACGCGTATGATAAGTCACCGCTCGCCGACATACGACAACCAGCACCGCACACCAGGTTGGGCGGATCGATATCTTTGGGCAGGGTCGTGATAATATTCATTCAATACCACCTTTCAGGAATACGCATGCGAACCATTTTTATAACGACGCTGATGATGGCCCTACTCCTGCCGGTAGCGGGCCGAGCGGATACCGATTCCACACTGGAACAGATCAGCAAGACCGGAAAAATCAGAATTGGCTTCAGACAATCCGTGCCACCGATGTCGTTTCGCGACAACGACGGCAATCCGGTCGGCTATTCTGTCGATCTGTGTGACCTGATAGTCGACGCGGTCAAAACGAAACTTGGCAATCCCGACATTGCCGTGGACTACCTTCCGGTGAGTTCGCAGAACCGCTTCGACGCACTGACGGACAATAAAATCGACATTCTTTGCGGCGCTACCACCAAGACCTTGTCCCGCGGTGAGCTGGTGGACTTCACCCAGCTTACGTTTGCAACCGGTGCATCGTTGATGAGTTTACAGTCCCAACCTATTAACACCGTCGAAGATCTGGCGGGCAGAAAGGTTGGCGTAGCCAAGGGCACGACCACGGAAAACGTCCTCAAAGACGTCATTGCCAAAAGCGGGACTGAAGCGGAAATCGTCGTCGTCGAGTCTGCGGTCGAGGGATTCGATATGCTCGAGAAGGGTGAGATAGCCGCGTTCTCCGCGGACCAGGTCGTCCTGATCGGTCTTTTGTTCACCTCCGATAATCCTCGCCGGTATGGCGTCAGCGAGATTACGTTTTCCTATGAACCGTTTGCACTGGCTGTACGAAGAAATGACGCGGACTTTCGACTGGTCGCAGACCGGGTCCTGTCCAGGCTTTACCGAACGGGGCAGATAATCGAAATATACGGAAAGTGGTTCGGTCGATTTTCGAACGAGATCCCCAGCGCCATCGCCGCGGTGTACCAGATCAACGCGACCCCGGAGTAGGTCGGCTTCAACCTGACCACGCCGGAACAAATCGGCCCGAGGGCGGGCCTCCTACAAGAGATCCAGATGTCGTGCCTGGTGTTGTAGGAGCGGCGCCTCGCCGCGATGAATCGGCCCGAGGTCTGGCCTCCCACAAGGGAACCAGGCGTCGCCTGATCATGTAGGAGCGGCGCCCTCGCCGCGATCATTCAGCCATTGCCCAAACCCGGGATGTCCATAACCGAATTTCCATAAACGTTTTTCCCGTTCCACCCAAGGAATAGCCAGACGGCACTCCGGATGCCGGCCACTTGATCGGGACCGCGCGGCCAAAAGGAGGAAGCAGAAACAATGGGTAAAAAAACCGGGGTTGTAAGATCTAAGATGACCTGTCGGAATGGTCTCATCACCCTGATCGCATTGGGACTCTCGTGGTGGCCTCTGCAGTCAGAAACTTCCAGCCCGCCGGATACCGTTTTTCTGGAAGAAATGACCTGGCCGGAAGTCAGACAAGCAATCGACCATGGCAAGACCACGATTATCATTCCGACCGGCGGCACCGAACAAAACGGCCCGCACATGGTGCTGGGAAAGCACAACCTTATCGTCAGATATACAGCTGAACGAATCGCACGGTCGTTGGGCGACGCCCTGGTTGCCCCGGTTCTGCCTTACGTCCCCGAAGGCGATATCGACAACCCGGAAGGCCACCTGGATTTTCCAGGAACAATAACGCTGCCGGAGAGATACTTTATCAAGGTCGTCGAGTATGCCGCCCGAAGTTTGAAACTGCATGGCTTCAAAACGATCGTCCTGATAGGAGACAGCGGCGGCAACTGGAACGGTCTGAAGATCGTGCGGGACGCGCTGAACCAGGAATGGGCCGGCGAGGATATCAATGTATATTATATTCCCGAGTACAACCGCGGCGGCAGGTTCCGCAAATGGCTGTTGAGCCGTGGCGAGACCGAAAAACAGATCGGCAGCCATGCCGGTATCATGGATACCTCGGTAATGATGGCGGTCGATCCCGCCATGGTCCGCCCCGAGAAAATGGCGCCTAGCTATCGTTTCGCCGAAACCGGGGTGCAGGGTGACCCGACACGCGCCACGGCCGCTTACGGCGAGCAGGGGCTCAAGTTCCAGATCGAAGACACAGTGAGAAAGATCCGTCTTCTATCCTGCACCACGGGGTCCGGATCCTAGAAATCCGTGGGCGCACCGCCCTGTTCCCTGCGTTTGGTGACAAACGCCTCCAGCTCTTCCCTGATCGAGCTATCGATTTCGGGTGGTTCGAATTCCGAGACCAACCGTTTCCACAGTGTGTTGGCGTGGTCGTGGCTGCACGGCGACCCCGCTTCCCGCCAGCTTTCGAAGTTGCGCCAGTCCGAGAGAAACGGGCTGTAGAATGCATCCCGGTATCGTTCCCGGGTGTGGTCGCAGTCGAAGAAATTACCGTTCGGACCGACATCCCTGATTGCCTCGATCGCGAGGTCTTCTTCCGACGTGCCCACCGGCCGATGGTAGTAGGTCAGCTGCTGTAGCAGCTCGCAGTCCATGACGAATTTTTCGAAGCTCAGTCCATGACGAATTTTTCGAAGCTCGCCACCAGTCCGCCTTCGAGCCATCCGGCGGCATGCATCACCATGTTCACGTGCCCGCTGGTGACGCCCCACAAAGAGAAGACACTTTCCCAGACCGCCTGACCGTCCGGCGAGTTGGCCGCGTTCGCGCTGGAACCTCGCCAGGGTAGTCCGTACCGGCGCGCAAGCTGTCCTGAGATTTGCATGGCGCGCATGTATTCCGGCGTACCGAATGCGGGCGCTCCCGACTTCATATCGACGTTGGAGGTGAACGCGCCGAACACCACGGGCACTCCGGGCTTTACGATCTGCAGAAGCACAATCGCCGCGAGGCACTCCGCGTTCTGCTGGGCGAGCGCGCCGGCCAGCGTCACCGGGGCCATGGCGCCGGCAAGAGTGAACGGGGCAACTACGACGGGCTGCCCCCGCCGTGCCATGCGCATCGCGCCGTCGAGCATGGGCCAGTCGTGCTTTAGCGGCGACGAAGAATTGATGTTGGTGAACATGCGCGGGCTGGCCTCGAACTCGTCACCGCTCAGGCCGGCTGCCATGCGGACCATCTCCATGGCGTCATTGACGCGTTCCGGGCCCAGCGAATACGCGTGCACGACCTTGTCGGTCAGCGTGAGCAGGTCATACATACCGTCCAGGTGGCGGACGGATGCGTGGATATCCACCGGCTCCACGGGGTATCCCGCATTGAAGTGGATACAGTTGAACACCTGGGTCAGTTTCAGCAGATCCTGGAAATCCGATCGATTGCCGACGCGCCGACCCCGATCGAGATCGGTTACGTTGGGCGGGCTCGCGACCGAACCGAACGCCGCGGTGTTGCCGCCGATTCGAATGGATCGGTCCGGATTACGGGGAGTTATGACAAACTCTCCCGGTGCCTTGTCGACCTGTTCCATGACGAGGGCACGATCCATCCGCACCCGGCTGGACTCCGGATCGACATCACATCCCGCGGATTTGAGAATGGCACGCGCTTCGTCATTGAGAAAATCGATGCCGATCTCCTCGAGGATTCGCATCGCGCCGTCGTGCACCCGTTCGAGCCCTTCCTCGTCGAGCGGTTCCGTCGGCGGATCGACGTATCGCAACTGCTTCCACGGCAGCTGCTCCAGTGCCGGCCTGTCGTTGGTTGTTCTGCGCCGGCGCCCGCCGCGGCGCCTTGCCGGCCGCGTTTGTTCGTTCAATGCCGTCGCTCCAGTCAAGAAAGTGGTCTACGTATTCAGATCGAGCACAACCTTGCAAGCCTTGCCGGCATTCAGCTCGGCAAAACCCTGTTCGAACGATTCGAAGGGGAGGTGGTGGGTGATCACCGGTTGAACGTCGAGCCCGCTGCCCAGCATGGCGATCATTTTGTGCCAGGTGTCATACATCTCCCGGCCGTATATGCCCTTGAAAGTGATGCCTTTCAGGATGGCTTTGCTCAAATCGATCGACACGGGCTCGGCATAGAGCCCAAGCAGCGCGATTTTCCCGCCGTGGTTCATACCATCGACCATAGCGGCGAGTGCCGCCGCACTGCCCGACATTTCGAGCCCGACATCGAACCCTTCCCGCATCCCCAGCTTCTTCATCACGCTGGCGGGATCGAATTCCCTGGCATTTACACCG
>CAMYOI010000428.1 GCA_947259955.1 uncultured Gammaproteobacteria bacterium | reverse complement strand
TTGCAGCCTGTCGTAATTTAAGCGTTTATACCAAATATCGACAGGAGTGTACTGGCGCTAACAGTAGAGTCGAGATGTGGCGCGGTGGTGTTAGGTCCAGCCTGCTGTTGCCGCCCCTTTCGTCTGGCGGTGCCTCAATAGTTGAACCCTAACTCCGTTTCCACATCCTCCTCATCGAACTGGACATGCAGATCTGGTGAGTAGGCTGGTTTCTCCCACCATGACCGGATACGGTTTGTATTCTCAGTGCCGCCTGGTTTCCCAGCGGTGCCACAATATCGTATCCACATAGCGGTACGGCCCCAGCCCCTCGTAGAACCGGACAAGGTGCGTTACACCATCCGGCTCCCAGTTTGAGTCATCCCAATAGGCACAGGATAAAGATTATGGACAATACGGACTCGCGGAAGAACTCGATCGCGCAACACGCGACGGAAACGCTCCCACGGGATCGAACGACGTTGACTGCGCCGGTTGAGCCACTTAAACAACAACCGACTCGCGGCAATGACATAACGCATCAGTGCCCGATAGTTGCCGCTCACCCCGTAGTAACGGATGTGGCCCTCCAAGTGCCGGCGTACATACTCCATCATTGCCCTCCCCCCAGCTCGACGTAATCGCCGGAGCCGGTCGTTCAACAACTTGAGCTTCCCACTGAATCGCTGCCTTTCGGTTTTACGGCCGACGACAAAGCGTCCGCGCCGACTGCGACTGGCAAAGTGAGTGAGGCCAAGGAAGTTGAAGCTCTGAGGACGTCGTAAACCATCCAAATGGCAGTCCCGTACAGCCTGATTACCGAAACGCAATACGGCTGTCTTGCTGGGCTCGACTTCCAGGTCAAATGCGGCGAGGCGCTCAGCCAACTCGCGACGAAATCGCCGCGCCTCCTCCTCGTGCTGAAAGCAGGCGATGAAATCGTCGCAATATCGCACCAGGTGCGCCTTGCCTCGACACGACTTCTTGAACCGCCGTTCAAACCACAGATCCAGCACATAGTGAAGATAGATATTGGCCAGCGCTGGCGAAACCAGTCCCCCTTATGCATAGCAACTCGTTATGTAAAGTAACCCTTGAAAAAGGTCGTAGTTGATAGTTATTGCGTGATTCACTTTACATAAAACGCTGAGATTATGAATAAGAATAGAAGGTGTCTCTCTACTTTTGGAGGAATACCTGGTGACAAACCTATCTTTTCAAGAACTTACCAAACGACTCGAAAAAGAGTTATATCGACTGCACTATACCGAATCTTCAATCATGCAATATCGCAGGATGTGGCGGCGTATCACCACGTTTTTCGAGCAAGAGGGCATTGATCACTTTACTGAAGAAGCCGGGATGCATTTTCTGGATGAAGAATTCAACTTTTTTGAGTTGGAGAAAACCGGCAATCTGACACAATCGATCATCAACGTCTTCCGCGTCGTCAGAATGCTGGGTGATTTTCAACAGCATGGCAGCATTCTACGTAGGTATTACAAGCAAAAAGAACTGTTGCAAACTAACGAGCTTAAAAAATTATTGCAAGGCTACCAAGCACATTGCCAACAAAAAGAATACTCGAAAGTTACGCAAAACCACTATCGTAAAATTGGCGAGAAATTTCTGAGTTTTTTGGAATCGCATGGTGTCAGGCAATCTATTGATATAGCCGCCAGCCACACGTCCGACTACATCAACACGCTAATGGGCTACAGCTATAAAACGGTAGAGCTGCAACTTTGTGGACTACGTTCATTTTTGCGCTATTTGCATGAAAATGACCTGCACCCACAGAATCTGGCCAAGTCGATACCAGCCATTAAGGCCAGGAAACAGAACCGGATCCCTTCTGTGTGGACACAGGAAAACGTGGTCAGGCTCCTCGATGTCATTGACAGGGGCAACCCCGCCGGTAAAAGAGATTACGCCATCATCATCCTGGTTACACGATTGGGTCTTCGCACCATCGACATCAAACATCTGAAGTTGAGTGATCTTAAATGGCGGGAAAACCGTATCGAGCTAATACAGTCGAAAACAGCCACTGTTCTCAACCTCCCCCTGGCGCCGGATGTCGGCTGGGCGATTATTGACTATCTGAAAAATGGACGTCCAAAGGTCGAGTCACCCTTTGTGTTTTTACGACACCTTGCGCCCCTGGCACCTTTTTCAGATGAGGACAGGCTACATCAGATTGTCGTCAAATATATGAAGCTGGCAAAAATCCCGATATCCGCTCACAAGAAGAAAGGGATGCATTCTCTGCGGCACACACTGGCCAGCAGATTGCTTGCCGAGAACACGCCTTTGCCCATTATTTCGGACATATTGGGCCATGTCAGCTCAGATTCCACGGCTGTTTACCTCAAAGTGGATGTCAGAAAGTTGCGCGAATGCGCCCTGAATCCTGAAGGAGGATTGGCGCCATGAATGAGTTCAACTATCACAGTTCCTTGCAGGGATTCATCAAGGGAATGATCCGTGAGAAACAATCATTGGGCTATAAATACGACAGCAGTGCACGGACACTCTACCATTTTGATCAATTCTGCCTCAATTATGGCCGCGTCGATGCCGCCATCACTAAAAAGCTTGTTTTCGACTGGATTCAGAGAAAACCCAATGAGTCACTGGCGACCTTGCAGACCAGGGCATCTGTTGTCAGGCAGCTGGCCCTGTATGTTACCCGGCTTGGCGTCCAGGCTTATGTGCTGCCTAAGAACGCCCTGCCAAAAGCACCTGGATATACGCCTTACATTTTTAGCGACAAGGAAATAGCGGCATTATTGAAACAAGTAGATGCTTGCCAGTATTGTCCTGAAGTCCCGTTACGGCATCGCATTATGCCATTGCTGTTTCGACTGTTGTATGGCTGTGGATTGCGGATCTCAGAGGCACTCAACCTCAGGCTTCGGAATGTTGATTTGAATGTTGGTGTACTCACCGTCATTGACGGGAAATTCAACAAGGACAGGTTGGTTCCCATGTCCCTGGAAAACACCAGACGCTGCCGTGGTTACGTGAAAGCGGTGCATTTGTTTTCAGGTAAGAATGCTTATTTCTTTCCTGCGCCTGCTGGACAAGCGCTCACCAAAGGTAATGTGTATAAGAATTTCAGGCGGTTTCTTTGGCAAGCCCGAATATCGCACGGCGGATGGGGTAAAGGGCCTCGGCTGCATGATTTTCGTCATACATTTGCTGTCCACTGCCTGAGGCAATGGGTGCTTCAAGGAAAGGATCTGGCCGTCTACTTGCCGATCCTGAAAACATACCTAGGGCATGATTCGTTCCGCGATACCTCCCGTTATCTGCGACTTACGGCTGAACTGTATCCAGATATAACGGCAAAAGTGGAGCATGCCTTTGGCCATGTTATCCCTTCAATGGGAGGCGATGGTCATGAAGCCGACTGATTTTGCAAAAGCACTCTCTCATTATCTGGCCGTTTATCTACCTGGGCAGCGCAACGTCAGCGCCAACACGGTCAAATCATATCGGGATACATTCAAGCTGTTTTTACACTACTGCAAACAGAGCTGCAATCTATCCATTGAAAGGCTCTGTTTGAGGGATATCGACAAGATGCTCGTCCTTGGTTTTCTGGACTGGCTTGAGAAAGACAGAAATAATCGTGTGTCGACAAGAAACCAGCGATTGGCCTGCATCCATGGGTTTTACCGGTATATGCAGCTCGAAGATCCGGTCGGATTGTTGTTATACCAACAAATCTTGTCGATTCCGATAAAGAAAACGTAAGCACCATCGATAAATCATCTTACGCCTGAAGCATTAAAACTTATCTTGGCCCAGCCAGATACGTCGAAAGCCAATGGTCGTCGTGACTTAACCTTGCTGTGCGTATTATATGATACCGGTGCTCGTGTACAGGAGTTGGTGAATCTACGCGTTGGGGATGTTCTTTTGGATCCTCCGCCTATCTTGATGCTTACCGGCAAGGGCCGAAAAAAGCGGCAGGTTCCGGTCATGTCGAATAC
>CAMYOI010000427.1 GCA_947259955.1 uncultured Gammaproteobacteria bacterium | reverse complement strand
GAGGGGGTGCAATCCGAAGGTCTTGCGAAACAGCTCCTCTTCCTAAACAGAATCCTCTTTATCGAAGTCCGCCCAGATCCAAATGTTCTCATTGTCTGCCCAACCGGCCAAAAAACCCTCGTCCCCACAACGGATCTCTCCGGACTGCTTATCAACCGTGTTCTTCCGGCAGTCGTGCGTGCCTGGAGAGATTCAAGTTTTTATCATGTATGGTTAAGGGCCCTGTAATCCAAAAGTAAAGTTAATGGGCCCATAAAAAACTTTTGCGGGACACGAAAAGGATTGTTCTGTATAAAGTCCCGCATGAAGCAACTTGATTGCGCGAAGCGCTACAGCGGCAGATTATTTACAGGAGAGGATATCAAACGGATTCGCCAACTGATCCGGGAGAATCCGGATGCGAGTCGCCAACGCATTTCGTATCGGGTGTGCGAGGCGTTGGACTGGCGCAAACCCGATGGTGGGATGAAAGATATGAGTTGCCGGGTGGCGATGCTGCGTATGCACCGAGAGGGGCTGATCGAGTTGCCGCCGGCGCGTCACCAGGTCAACCCGTGCCGCTCATTCAGTCGGCGTACGGTACAGGCCGAGCCCCAGCCGATCTATGAGGCGGCGGTGCACGAACTGCAAGATCTGCATCTTGATGTGGTGGAGCGCAAGGGCAGCGCGCTGTGGAATGAAACCATCGACCGTTACCACTACCTGGGGTATAAACCGCTGCCGGGTGCGCAGTTGCGTTATTTTGCCTATGCTGGGGAGCGCCTTGTCGGTGTGTTGGGCTATGGGGCAGCGGCCTGGAAAACGGGTCCGCGTGATGCGTGGATCGGCTGGAGCCGAGAGCAGCGTCACCGCAACCTGTGGGGTATCGTCAACAATGCTCGATTTTTGATCTTGCCCTGGATTCGGGTTCGCTGTTTGGCCAGTAAGCTGTTATCCATGGCCGCGAGGGTTTTGCCGAGTGCGTGGGAGCGACGTTACGGGTATCGGCCTGTGCTGCTGGAGACCTTCGTGGAGACGGGACGTTTTCAGGGCACCTGCTATCGAGCGGCGAACTGGCGGTGCCTGGGTCAGACGCAGGGGCGGGGGAAGTTGGGCGACCACCGGATCGCTCAGGTGCCGGTCAAGGCGGTCTGGGTCTACCCACTGGTCGAGGACTTCCGGGAGCGACTGATGCGATGAAGGCTCCGCGGCCGATCGATATGGAGGCAGCCCAAGTCGAGCAGCTGATCCGCAAGGCGGCACAAGGGACCTTGGATGCCGGCGAACAAAAGCGGCTGGTGCCTTTGCTCAAGACCTTGGTATGGCTTGAGCGCAGCTTGCTTGAGACCCGCATCAGCCTTTCGAAGTTGAGGCGAATCCTGTTCGGGAAAAAGACGGAGAAGCGCCCACGAAAGCCGAAGGATCCGGACCCAGGGGGCGGTGGCGGTGGAGAAGGATCCGATGAGGGTCCCGGTTCCCCTAATCCACCGGCGGGTACAGCCGATCCCTCGTCCGGAACACCACAGGGCGAGCAATCTGGCGCATCGAAGGCAAAGCAATCCCGCGGTCATGGTCGTCGAGCGGCGGCGGATTATGCCGGCGCCGAGACCGTTTTTTGCGCCCATGACGAGTACCGATCAGGCGATCGGTGTCCCAAATGCGAGCGGGGCCGACTTTACAACTTACTGCCGTTAGTGCGCCTGCGTTTTACCGGTCAGCCGCTGGTGTTGGTCACGCGTTTTGAGCTCGAGCGGCTGCGCTGTGGGACATGCGGGGCTTTGTGGGTCGCCCATATGCCACCCGGGGCAAGCCGGGAGACCTATGATGTGAGTGTCAAAGTGAACCTGGTCCTGGCCCATTATCACCTGGGCCTGCCCTTCAAACGCATCGAGTCCTTGCAGAACCTGTTGGGTATGCCGTTGCCGGATGCCACCCAGTGGGAACTGGTTGAACAGGTCGCCGACAGCGCCTATCCGATCTATGAGTATCTGAAGCAGCTGGGCGCCAACCAAGCGTTGGTGTATCAAGACGACACCGGCGCACGGGTGTTGTCGCTGATCCGGGAAAACCGCACCGAGCCCGCACCGCCCCGCACCGGCATGTACACCACCGTGCTGCTGTTCGAGGGAGAACGTTCGATCTGTCTGTATTTCAGCGGCCGCCGGCACGCCGGAGAAAATCTCGACGCGATCCTGGCCCAACGGGACCCGGATCTGCCGCCCATCCAGTGGATGTCCGACGGCCTTGCGGCCAATACCCCCTCGCAGCATAAGGACAAGACCATCGACATCCAGTGCATCACCCATGGTCGGCGGAAATTTGTTGAAATCGAGACCTTCTTCCCACAACAATGCACCAAGGTGATCGATGCGATCGCCGAGCTCTATAAGCACGAGGCGCATTGCAAACAACAGAAATTCGCTCCCCAGCAACGTCTCGCCTACCACCAGCAACACAGTCGTGCGGTGATGGATGAGCTCAAGGCCTGGATGGAAAAGCAGTTCGAAGACCGGTGCGTGGAACCCAACAGCCGTCTGGGTGGAGCCTTCAACTACCTGCTCAAGCGCTGGGACTCACTGACCCGGTTTCTGGAGGTTCCCGGGGCGCCGTTGGACAATAATACCGCCGAACGAGCGCTGAAGATGATCCTGCGGCTGCGCAAGAACAGCCTGTTCTACGCCAACCAACACGGCGCTTACGTGGGCGATGTCCTGACCAGCCTGATCGAGACCTGCCGACGGGCCGGTGCCAACCCCTTGGACTACCTGACTGCCCTGATGGAGAACCGTTCGGCGGTCTTTCATGATCCCGGCGCTTGGCTGCCCTGGAACTACAGCGACACCCTGCAAGCCGGTTCGGAAATACGCCCCCTAGGCCACCCGCCGCCAGTCTTCGGCCAGCTCGAGCGCCCTGGGGTTTCCATTCCACAGTAGGATCTGCAGTTCGCGGGGCGCTAGGCTCACACTGGCTTGGGGCGTGGACGGCCACCACTTCAGTCGCCCCTTTGAGAGGCGTTTCTGGCACAGCCAGAACCCCTGTCCGTCGTAACAAAGCAGTTTCAGCGATGTCCCTCGACGGTTACGGAACACGAAGATCGCCCCGCCAAAAGGATCTTCGCCGATCCGTTGCCGGCACAATGCACACAGCCCATCGATCCCGTTACGAAAATCCGCCGGTTCGAGAGCCAGGAAAACTCGGCTTTGCGGTGTCAGCTGCAACATGTTCAGACCCTCAGAAAACGTTCCAACAGCGCCAGGGTGTCCGCCGGGGTTTGCGGCTGAATGCGCAAGCGTAATCCATCCGGACGTTCCAGTTCCATCACAGCGGTTCGCGCCGCAGCCGTATCAACCCGCGTAGGATCGATCTCTACAAAGGTCATCCCTGTTGAACCAGGTGTCGTCAAGCCGCTCTGTGCTGACAACGCATGCTGACGCTTTTTTATGTCAGTTGCGCATAAGTGCAGGGTCCTGGCCACTCGGTTCAGCGAATAATCACAGAGTAACGCGATACTCTCCAACCATAAACGATCCGGTATCCGTTCTCCCTTCTCCTTTTTACTTCGCCAATCCTGGAAATGTTTGGCAACGGTTTCCAATGTTAACGTCTTCGATTCAACTGCTTTCATCAGATGCCCCCGTAGATGCTTCTTTACACCAGGGCCATCCTAATCTCTCCCTTGTCAATGGGTCACGCACGCTTGCCGGAAGGACACGAACGAGCGTCTGCCGAGCTGGTACACCAACTTCCATCACCCTCTCAGACAAATTCTTGTACCACCCAAACCAAACTCATCTCCGTCCCACAGAATTCGCGGATCTCAGAGGATAAACTTACCTGCGAATGCTGATGTTGTACCTCAAAACGCCTAGCTTCTAAAAATCGGAGACTTTGCCTATCTTAGTCAATACAGAATTGAAATTTCAGATTCTTAGCCACAAAAGGATAAGTATGTGTTGATCGACTTGTACTACAATGGATGGCTTATAGATCTAAAGAACGGAAGACCATGTCA
>CAMYOI010000426.1 GCA_947259955.1 uncultured Gammaproteobacteria bacterium | reverse complement strand
ACATTCCACGCAACCACCAGGTCGAGCGGGCCATCGCGGAGGCGGTCTCGGGTGATATGTCCACGTTCCATGAACTGCTTTCGGTACTCAAACAGCCGTTCCGTGAGAAGCCCGACATGGCGCACTATGCTGCACCGCCTATGCCGGAGCAGCGCGTAACGCGGACATTTTGCGGGACGTAGTACCCTGCTCGGAAGGTCTTCGGGAAATCGGCAAACAGAAGCCGCGAACTGCGCACCTAATTTCTACACTCGGATCACACTTTTATCCTGGCCCACGTGCCGCCGGTGAGCGACTTGAGCACATTGCCGGTGAACCGCATAGCGGTTATGCTTCTCATCCGTTGCTATAGATGTATTCGCTAGCTTTGTCTCGTAAAACTTCGTTCTAGACTGTCCGTTCATCGCAGAATTTAAGAGGCTCGATAATGTTTCGTTACCAAGCAGTCGCGCTGTTGTGCGCGATCTTTCTTACGGGCTGTGAAACATTATCCGAACAACATCCAACTGAAGAACAAAAGGATCGCCTACGTTCCGCTCAATCGATAAAGATTGTTGTCGATATCAAGGACCAGATATTTGGGACGCGTCTTTCCGGTATGTTCATGAAGCCTACCGATGATATTCAGACGGATTGGAATACCAATAAGATTCTGAGCGAAAGATTAATCGCCAAGTTATCTCAGGAAGGTCGGAATATTTACGACGTTCCTATAGACACGATTGAAACGGTAGACACTACAGGTAATAAATCTGTCAATGATGCGCTTTCCAAGGTATCACGAGCGGTGTCGGCTTCATCTCCCGAGTTCGATGCCGACATTCACTTTATAGTCTCGCATGTGCCGGTAGATCCGGTTCCGCGCCCGATTACTGGATCAGGCATGGGCATGGTGTCACAAGGTCTCGTCGGTATATTTTGGGAGGTGTCGACTAAATACAAGCCAAGCTACGTCGTTCGGGTCAATAGCGGACTTAACGCAAAGGCGTGGGGAAAGGCCCAATGTATTGTTGTCTATTCCATTGCTGTAGTGGATGCAAACACACATCAGGTCATACATAAACTACATCCACGATGGACCGATAACCCCCTCCCCGATGATTTCTGGATTGAGGATTATCAATCTCTGAGTGCTGACAGCAAGAATGTCTTGCGGAAATCTTGTTGGGACGCTCTCAATACGGCAATCGACGAAGACTTGATAGCAATGGGGCTGCTACGGAAAGCCGAATAAAGGGTGGTCGCCCGAGATTATAGTCGTCTCCCCCAGGTTCGAAGTCCTTGAGGGATCGGACAAGGACGATCTGCGGAGACATTCGATCACCTACCGCATCACCGTCGGTCCCCACGCCGGTCGTAAGGCTTCGTGCAGTACCGATTAACTCGGCCAGTTGTCGGTGCGCTGGTGGCATAGCCGGGTGTCAATGGAGGCGGAGCATCACGACGCTCCACTTCGGCAAGTTGATGTAGATCCACCCGTCTGCTTGCGTGTCTGGATCGTAGTAGGCGTTGCCGGCTCCGTGCCAACCGCCGAATTCCGCGTCCTGCGAGCACAGAATCTGCGACCAACGTCCGAATTGATGGTCCGTCGAGACACCGTAGGAATGGTTCTCGAAGTTCGTCTCACTCAGATTCACCACAATGAGTACCAGGTTCCCATCTCTCCAGCGCTTGAAAGCCAAGACTCTGTTGTGGTAGTCCTGGTGGGTGATGATCAGCGTATCGCTGCGCAATGCCGGATTATTCCAACGCACCCAATTCGCCGCGGTCACCAGGCGTCGCATTTCCATGCCCACTGGATCACCGGCGATCGCCCAGTCGAAGCGATGGTCGCCGTTGTCATCGTAGCCGTCGTGCCAGTAGCCCCAGGCTACTGTAGGAGAGCCCATATGGCATTCGCTGCCCATGAACATCATGGGTGTTCCCGGCATGGCCACGTTCAAGGCCCAAGCCAAGCGGCACTTGGCACGAGCGTGCCAGTTGCCTCGTCCGCCGTACTGATCGATCAGGTAGCGATGTCGAGCGTCCCAATTCGTCAGGCCGTCCTTGGCATTGCCGTTTTTGTCATCGCCCACATCGTCGTGCGAGCCCATCGTATATTTCACAAGGTTCCACGAGTGCCCGAAGCCGTCCCAGCCGAGAAATGACTTGACTCTGGCGATCGGACGATCGCCGTTCAAAGCTCGCTGCGCCTCGTGGTGAGACTTGGCGAACCAGGTAGCGTCGAAGTTCCCGGAGGTGGCGATCCAGGGATGGGCAGGAAGGTGCTCGGCGACGAAGTACTTGTCGAGATACCTCTGGTGCAGCTTCCAGAGGACTTCACGCAAGTGATTTCCGTTGATTTGCGTGGTGACATCGAATCGTAGGCCGTCAGCGTTGTAGTCGTCAAAGTACATGCAGGCGTTTTGGAAAAAGTAATCCTGCACCTCGGGTTTGTGCCACGCGGGACCGCGGCCCCAGTCGGTCCACTTGCCTGCTTCAAAGTAAATGCCACCGTCGCCTCCGTGCGAATGTTGCGCGTATCCGTCATACTGCCAGAGCACATTGTCGCCGGGGCCGGCGTGGTTGTAGACCACGTCGAAGATGGCCGCCAAGCCGTGCTTGTGAGCTTCGTCGACAAAGTGCTTTAGCTCTCGAGGATGGCCATAGGCGGACTCGGGAGCGAAAAACGCGGCCGGGTTGTAGCCCCATGACCGATTCATGGCAAATTCCTGCACGGGCAAAGGCGCGATGGCGTTGAATCCCAGTTCGCGGATGTACGACAGCTTGGTTTCCAAGTCGGGAAAGGTGGCGATTTCCGTGTCGAGGTGATCATTTCGGCCGGCGAACGTGCCGCAGTGGAACTGAAAGATCAAGAAGTTGGCAAAATCAGGTGTCTCGAAGGGAGACCAAGGGTACGGTTCGTTGGTCACGACGATGGATGCGTTTTGGCTCCCCGGGTTACCCCGAGTAAGCTCCGAGTGAATCGTGTCACGGGCCGCAGCGTCGAGCCGTTGAAAGATTTCACCATCGTTGTTGATCTCGTACCGATACAGTTGGCCCGCTTCCACTCCGGCGACGAATCCCGTCCAATAACCGTCCGGCGATTTCGTGAGATCGCTTTTCTCGGTCGTACCGTTGTGTTCCCAGCCGGTGCCGCCTTGTAACAGGACCCGGACAGTCTTGGCGTGAGGGGCCCAGACACGAAAATCGCAGCCATTGTCACGAAGCGTAGCGCCGAGTCGAGAGTTCATGGTTGATTAACCTCTTCGGATCTCAAAGGTGTACTTGTGGGTCCCGAAAATAGGAGTCTGTTGATTCTATTGCATAGTTCTGGATGATGGTTAATCCTTGGATCCAAGGTACGTCTATTCCATTTTTTTCTTACGTTGGTGACTACATCTGTCCGATCTCGGCTGTCTTTGCAGGCGGAGAATGCAGCGCTGCGGAATCAGTTGTTTCTGTATCGGAAATCGGGGCAAATGCCAAGAATTCGGCCTGCTGACCGGTTGCTCTGGTGCTTCATCGCGAAATTCTGGGCGGGCTGGCAGGAAGCCCTGTACTTTGTCCAGCCCAGGACCGTAACGACCTGGCAGAAAAAGCGATTCCGCGACTACTGGCGCGAGCTCAGTCAATCGGCTAAGCCAGGCAGACCTCGGATCTCGGGAGAACTCAGAAAGCTCATTAGACGGATGTGGGAAGCCAATCCAACGTGGGGTTCACCGAAGATTGTCGCTGAGCTTGCAATGCTTGGAATCGACGTTGCCAAGTCAACGGTCGAAAAGTATCAGCCCAAGCGAACCGGGCCACCGTCACCTACATGGAGAACATTCCTGGACCAGCATGTACGAGATCTCGTATCGATCGACTTTTTCATTGTCCCGACTCCTACGTTTCGGGTGTTGTTCGTCTTTATCGTGCTTGCTCATAACCGACGGCGAATTGTTCACTTCAACGTGACGGCACATCCTACGGCGCAGTGGACAGCACAACAGATCGTCGAAGCGTTTCCATTTGATACTGCTCCGA
>CAMYOI010000425.1 GCA_947259955.1 uncultured Gammaproteobacteria bacterium | reverse complement strand
AGAGGCGTCGAAGTCACCGGGTCAGGCGAAGGCCGTGCAATCAGTTCCTTACGGCGCGGATGTGAAGTCGTGTACGGAGCCGCATGTTGAGGCGTTGACCAATCGCGAACTTGAAACCTTGCAACTATTGGCCGAGCGGCTTTACGACAAGGAAATCGCCAAAGCGCTGTCTATCTCCGTCTGGACGGTGCGGACGCATGTGAAACACATCTTCGAAAAGCTGCATGTCACGGGGCGACGCCAAGCCGTCGTCAAGGCCGAAAAACTTGGGCTGTTGAAGTAGGGTCAAAAGGACCACTGAAACTGAGTGTGGAATCCTGCGCCTTCGTTATCGCGCAGAACGCCCTGGTAGGCGGTCTCGCGCCACGTAAACTCGAAACCGAAACGGACAGACTGTGTAACGTCCCATAGGAGGTTGCAGAAAATGGTTTCGTTTCGCACGGAGCCCGTCAGACTCACGTCACGATCGAGCGGATCATCAATTCCATAACCGACGTGGCTGTGCAAACACGGATTCCAGTAGACAAACACCTCCAGCCAACCGCCAGCCGATCTGATCCCTTCCAACGTGTCAATATTCACCGTTTGAAGGACTCCACCGCTGTAAGTGCCGAGAGTCTGGCCCACGTAGCCTTCGCCCGCGACACCAAAGACCTCATTGATCTTCCAGCGGAGGTCGGTTCCGACTCCCCAGACATCTGCAACGACACGATTGCCAGGAGCGGGCGGTGTACTGCGCAATTGTCCGACAACTCCAGAGACGCCAAATTCAAACGGCCGCGACAGATCAGCTCCTGCAGTGCCAAGTCCGAGGGCAACACGGAGTTCGACGTTCGGCCATCCGTTGTCTTCACTGAGGAAGCGAAACAAGGGGTCAATGCTGGAAGCGATCGGTTCGCTGAGCGCCGTCTGGATCGTCCACTGAACTTGCTCTGATGGATTGAGAAAACGCTCGAGCCGCACTTGCCCGCGAAACGCATTGCCCGAGTTCCCCGATCCTGACAAGCCCGCAAATGGCAGCACGGTCGGTAGTCCTGGGTTGAACACGTCGAACTGCAGGCCGGCCGCAAAACGCCAATCCTCATTTTTCAGCTCGCCCCAAGCCAGCAACGGTAAGAAACCGTATTGGTCGGCCAGGACATTGTCGTTGTAAAACATCGCCAGCAGCGTACCGCCCGTTTGCCAATCACCGATCTGCGGTCCGGTCAAAACGGCCCCGAGCGTACTCTGACGAGCATGCATGTCGAAAGTGGTTTCGTCGAGTCCCAGAGGCGACTTGGGAAGGAGTAGATAAGGTGTACCGGGCGAAAGGGGACGCGCAGTGTTGAAGAGCACATCAGCTTTCAAGGCCCCAAAGACACTGACGTTGAAATTCGGATTGAGTGTTGAGACCCGCGGGCAGTCAATACAAGGAGCCTCAGGCTGCGGGCACTCACATGGATAACAACCGCAATGGCATGGTTTTGCCGTGTGACCTAACTGCTGATCGGCATCGCGCGGCGAGGTGTCCGCGTTGAAGTGTTCTGGCGACGGCGTGCCCTCTGCCACTAAGCGAGCAGTGACCACGGGTAACCTCCTGGTGACCGAGTCTTCCCAGGCTTGCCTTTGTGTGTCCCGAAGTTCCAGGTCGCGGACTTGTTGCTTCAGCGTGTCGATTTCTCGGAGCAATTCCTGCACGGCGGGAGCGGAAGTGTTGGAGGGCGCCTGCGCTTTCGCAGTCGGAACCCAAGAGCAGAATATCAACATGACGGTCATCGATACCGGCACGGTCACGTACAAAAGCTGGCGATTTCCACTGGTCCGCATGGCATACCTATTTGGGCACTGACGAATGACGCGTTGCGCGGGACTGAGCGCATAACTCCTATATCTGGTCAGATCGGCACATCCGGCAGTTGTAAAGTCGCAAAATCGCCTTTTCGGAACTCAGCGAGGGCCAATTGGCCGTACAGCCAGAACGACCACTACAGCTTGCCACATTTGACGCGCCACCTCTGCAGGGAGACAGGCGCCGCCTATACGACAAGGAAATCGCGAAAGTCTCTCCATCTCGGTTTGGACCGTGCGTACGCACGTGAAGCACATCTTCGAGAAGCTGCATGTCACGGGCCGACGTCAGGCCGTGCTCAAGGCCGAGGAGCTTGGTCTGTTGAAGTAGGGTCACGGTTAATCTACCTCTTATCGGACGCCGTGGGTGGCGACAACGACGGGAGCGGCCGAGCGATGGACGCTGGGCTGATCTTCCCGCTGCTTGCGTCGTCCTGGCGAGGGATTCTGGTTCGCGCATGTCCGGCAAGCAAAAACTGGCTGGCGAAGGGGTCTTATCGGGCCACATTCCACCAAAATTCCCCTCGTGCAAACGCCGGGAGCTCGGGTTGTATTTGTGACATGGTGTCATTAAAATTTGTCACCATGTCAAAAGCCAGGCAAGCACAGATTCGTAGCCGCAACGATCCCAGGAATCGTCCTGTGTTGCGGAAGTCCGAACGAACCCGGCAGGCGATCCTCGATGCTGCGCTAAAATTTCTTTGGACTCACCCCTTCCGCGACTTGACGGTCGCCGAGTTGATGTCGCTTGCCGGCACGAGCCGGTCGGCGTTCTATCCGTATTTTGCTGACCTTCATGAATTGATGGAGGCACTGCTGCGGGGAATTGAAGACGACATCTTTGCGGCTGCCACGCCCTGGTTCGAGGGAGAGGGCGACCCCATTCCGCTGCTCGAAGAAACGATGGCTGGCCTGGTGGGAGTTTGTTACCGAAAAGGGCCGATTTTGCGTGCCGTTTCTGACGCGGCTCCCATGGATGGCCGGTTGGAAAAAGCTTGGGCTGATTTCCTTAAGGACTTCGACGACGCGGTGACTCATCGAATCGAACAACATCAGACAGCGGGCCTGATCAAGCCGTTTGACGCCCGCCCGGTGGCGATTGCCCTCAATCGCATGGATGCCTATTTGCTAATTCACCACTTTGGACGCCGCCCGCGGGGAAGCCGAGAATCGGCTCAGGAAGCGATTCTTCGAGTTTGGATATCCACGTTGTATGGCGAAAAGACCCTCAAATATCTCAATTTATGAACCCTGCAAAGGAGTGCTCACATGCTTGTGTTATCACGAAAAACCAATGAGTCCATCATGATCGACCACAACATCAAGGTCGTTGTGCTGGAAATCCGGGGGAACAAGGTCCGGCTTGGATTTGAGGCCCCGCAGGATGTCCCTATTCACCGCGCGGAACTCCAGGCCAAGACTCGCCAGGACCATCCAATAACATGGGATGTGCTTCCAGCTTCGGGCTCGGTAGCGGGTTGTTGAACTCGATTGAAACCCGACCTCTTAACTACCCGCACGGCAAGAATTCCCTGGCACCCCCCCCCTAAATTGCCAGCAGGTCGCATTGAGAGGCATCGAAGTCTCCCCAAACGGGTGGAAACTGCCGGCAAGCGTCGGATCGGCGGGCTTCGGCGAATCAGGACGGGTACTGCCGGGCGACGGGGGGCAGCCTCGGCAATCATCCATGTGAGCCACGCGAATTCGGATCGAGCCCGTTCACGCGGGTGCCGTCCGACGGTTTATCCAAAACGGTTCATCCGTCGCCGTCTGGCGTCACTAACTAATCCCTAATCGTTAGTGATGCTTCTCGCTCGAATCCTCTGGACAATGAGTGAAATTGATTGGCGGAACCACAGCTCGGCAACCGGAGACTCTTGCCATGTCAGAAAGCAATTGGGCACAGCTTACCCCAGGGGAGCCGGCTAGCTATCGCATTGAGGTCGAAGGCTCGTTGGATGAGAAGTGGTCAGGGCGACTGGGTGGGATGCAAATCGACACTGCGTCGCGAGCCGACCAGAAACCGGTCACAACCCTGATAGGGACGGTTCGTGACCAAGCCATGCTGATGGGTGTGCTCAACGGTCTTTACCAATTGCACATGCAAATTCTGTCAGTCAATTGCACGAGTTGCGATGAATCCGGGTGGCGAATGAGTGGTAAGCGTAACGAACAGGAGGACCGCAGCG
>CAMYOI010000424.1 GCA_947259955.1 uncultured Gammaproteobacteria bacterium | reverse complement strand
CGGCAACCCGCCGGATGACCAGAATGTCGGTTGCGTCTTGAAAATCGTCTTCGTCGAGGCAGGTAAACGTGGATTCCGCGCCGGACCCCGAGGATTCATTGACCACTTCGACGTAGTTCCGGACGTGATAAGCCCAGTTAACCGGTGGCGTCGTATCCGTTCCGGGACCGCAGTCGTCATCGGTATCCATCGACAACTTGCTGTTGGCAAATAATCCGCCGCACTTGACGGCATCCGAAATATCAGGGCTTTGAGTGCAGTCCCTTACGCTGGCGTTGACCGACATCGGATCGACCATCGCACCCAGGAAGCCGGTCATTTCAAGGTCGCGTGCGATGGTCCGCATCGCGAACCTGGCGTTTTCCTGCATCCGGCCGATTTGTTGATCCTGGGAAAAGTTCCGGCTGGAGTTGACGTAAACGGACGCGACGACGCCGACCACGGCCAGGCCGATTACCATGCCCACGAGCAGTGCAACCAGGGTAACGCCGGATTGTTTTCGAATGCACATGGGACAGGGTCTAGGCATCGTCGATGTAGACGTCGAGCGCCAGGACTCTACGATAGGCGCTGTCGCCCGGAGAATCGTCGTATTTACCGCCGGCCTGGCCACACGTGTCGGCATGGACGTCGGACTGGGTACTCTGACCGCGCCAAACGATGGAAACGGTATAGGCTCCGGTCCCGCCTCCAGCCGGACCGGAAATGCACGCCGTTGGTTCTGAAAGGCCTCCGGTGCTGACCGTTCCCGCCAGCTCATCCGCGCCGTCCAGCGTTTGTTCCCATAGCCACAGATCGCGGGCGGCAAGCTGCTGGTGTGTGCACGGCGTGTCGGAAGTACAGTCTAGCGGTTCCGTTGTCAGGCTGCCCGCGCCGACGGTGCCGAGATAGTCATTCAGGGCCGCGCCGTTGTTCCTCATTTTTTCGATGATCTCGTGGGCTAATATACTTGCCGTTGAGCGTTGGATGCCCTGGAAGTTGAGATGCTTGGATTGCAGCTGCAGAAAAGCAATGGCCAGCAGTCCCACCGAAAGTACGATCACCGCGATGAGGGCCTCCAGCATGCTGGTTCCTGATTGTTTGCATTGCGTCATAACCCTGTCCTGGCGTGTGTTTACGTTGGGCTGCACGTGGGTACGGTGTCTGAGGCGTGCGGTCGGCCGACTAGCGGCACCGTGATCATTCGCCCTTTGGCCGTGCCACGGTCGTCACATATGGCATAAACCGGCGCGGCCGTCTCATTCAGACTGCCATCGCCAAAGAATGTGAGCCAGCGGTTCCCTGCGCCATTGGACATAATTGCGACACCGGTCGGGCTGGGATTACCAATCATTATCGGATCGCCATCGGTTACTCTGTTGTAATCGGCTCCGCCGCCGGCCCCGGCGTAACCCGGCTTGGCATACAGGATCCAGCCGGGGGTCCAGTCTCGATCCTGATTGCTGTCGCCGTTGGGCTCGCTTGCCGCGCATGCCAGTGTTGTAAGACTGGCGTTGGGGTCCCCGGTTCGGCACATCATGACGGTCTCGCCCCTTTTGAGCGCCTCGGTGCGGGCTACAGCGATCGCGGTGGTGAAATCTTCCGTTGCGGTTCGTATCCGAACGTCTCGTATGAATTGACCGAAATCCGGGGCCGCGATGGCCAGCAGGATTGCGGACACCGCAATGGTGACCATCAGCTCGACTATCGTGAACCCGCGCGCGCGCGCCACAAATGGTTTCTGCTGAACCGCCTTCGGAGACGGAGTCAATTCATGCCGGTACATCGCTTGCACCTATAAACCCTGGTTGAGAATGAAAAGGGCCTCTACTTAAACGGTAGTAAAAAACGGATCAATGGCACTATATTATCGCGGAAATGGTGATATACGGTATATTTAATACGACAAACGGTAATTTTCTAGTGCATTTGGACAACTGCAGGATCTAGGATTTACCTCAAGATCTGGGCGGCGAGAGGTCTGGTCGCGGTTCCATTTCCTTCGCTATCTGACGATAATGTTGCTGCGCTTTTACTCTTTCACTCCTTGAGCCTCTCCCACGCCTCCAGAATCGATGCAAAGATTTAGCAAAATTCGATCCTCTCGGGTCGATCAACCGGTGCCGACCTTTTCCTCCAATAGGGATGGCTTTCAAGAGGAGCTGCCAGGGATAGGGGCGACGCTGCAGGCCGCGATCGATGCCGTACCGGCGATGATCAACGTCAAGGACAAGGAGTCCAGGTACATATTCATGAATCGTTGGCAGGCCGAGATCTATGGTGTGACCCCCGCCGAAGCCATAGGCAAGACGGCAACGGAACTGATTGATGCGGAGTATGGCGCACTCACGCGCGAGCGCGACCTGCAGGTGATGTCATCGGAGGAATCGCTACCGTATTTCGAGGAGAAGTTTCTCGGTATCGGCAAAGACGAACGCACGATGTTGACAACCAAGGTTCCTCTCATGGACAGCGCCGGACGTGTTGCGGGCGTGGTCACGGCGTCACTGGACATCACGCAACGAAAGCGCACCGAGGCGGCCCTCGCGGAGAGTGAGGCAAGAACAATACAGGCGATCATGATCCTCACTAGCGCCATTGAAAGCATGAATGACGGGTTCGTGTTGCTCGACGGAGACGACCGATTCGTCATGTGTAACGAGCGCTACCGCGAGTACTACCCCGAGGTGGTCGATCTGCTCGTCCGCGGCACACGGCTGGAAGAAATTAAGGCAACCTACGCCGAAAGGGCGGGGCTGCAAGCAAACTCCGAAGACCGCCAGAACTTCGTCGAGATGCGCCGCAGGGCCTGGAAAGATGGCCGTTCGATAATCGAGCCGACTCCCGCTGGACGCTGGATCGAGACCCGGGACAAAGCCGCTGACGGGGGTTATTGGGTCGGCATCCGCATCGACGTCACCGAACGCAAGCGGGCGGAGCAGGCGTTGTGGGATAGCGAGGAGCGGTATCGGAGCTTGTTCGAAGCCGCACCTATATCTCTCTGGGAGCAAGACTGGTCGGCGGTTAAGGAATTCGTTGAAAGTGCCGAAGCGCGGGGTGGTAAGGACTTTTCTACCCTCCTCGGCACGCAGCCGGAATTGCTTGCCAACGCAATGGCCAAGATCCGCATCCTCGCCGTCAACGAGGCGACGGTGAGGCTTTTTGGAGCGAAGAGCAAGGATCTATTGCTGATAAAGTTCGAGGAGCAGGGCAGGACGGCTCCCGATATCGTAATCCATCAACAGCTGCTCGGCCTTTTACGGGGACAGTGGCGCGTGTCCACCGAGTATGAAGACCTGCGGGACAACGGCGATCGATGCTTTATTCGCGCGACCCTGGAAATGCCGCATAAACACCGCCAGGATTGGAAACGGGTGTTTGTGGCGGCGGAAGACATCACGGAGGCGAGAGCGCTCTCTCAGCAGCTCGAGTATCAAGCCACGCACGATGCACTCACGGGGTTGGTGAACCGCCGTGAGTTTGAAAACCGTTTGGAGCGGGTATTGCAACGGGCCGATCTGGAGAAGACCGAACATGCGGTATTTTATCTGGATTTGGATCAATTCAAGGTAATCAACGACACCTGTGGCCATATTGCCGGCGATGAATTGCTGCGCAACCTGGGAATTCTACTGGCGCGGCAGATCAGGCGCGGCGACACACTCGCACGACTCGGTGGAGACGAGTTCGGGGTATTGCTCGAGCATTGTTCCTCGCAGAAGTCCATGCAGATCGCTGCCGCCCTGAGAAACATCATCGATGAATTCCGGTTCGTTTGGGGGGAGCAGAGCTTTAGTATCGGTGTCAGTATTGGCGTGGTGCCGATACGCGGACACGACGCAAAGGTAATAGACGTGTTGAGTGCGGCGGACGCCGCGTGTTACGCGGCGAAAGACCAGGGGCGTAATCGAATCCAGATTTATAATGAGCAAGACGTGGAGCTCGCTCGCCGACAAGGTGAGATGCAATGGGTGGCCCGTATACAGCGAGCTATCGAGGAACAACGCTTTGTCCTGGCGCGCCAACCGAGGATCGATCGGTGGGTAATACAGGCGGCATTTCAATTGCTCGCCCGGGACCGGGAACAGCTCACGCATCTGTTCCTATGCTCGATCAACCTGTCGGGACTGTCGCTTCTTGATGAGGAGTTTCTGAGCTTCGTTGCCACCCAGCTAAACGCCTATGAAATCCCACCCGAGAAGATCTGTTTTGAAATTACCGAGACGGCGGTGATCTCGAACCTTTCAGGCGCCATGCGTTTTATCGACGAGCTTCGAAACCTCGGTTGCAGCTTCGCGCTCGATGACTTTGGCAGCGGACTGTCTTCTTTTGCATATTTGAGAAATTTACCGGTCCACTTCCTAAAGATAGACGGCGTGTTCGTGCGGAATGTAGTCGACGACCCCATCGACAGGGCCATGGTAAAATCAATCAACGATATGGGCCACGTGATGGGCAAGCAAACGATCGCCGAATTCGTCGAAAATGAATCGATACTCGAGGTACTCAAAGAAATAGGCGTTGACTTCGTCCAAGGTTATGCCACCGGCAAACCGACGCTCCCGACCAAGTTGGCGGACTGACAACGCTGCCGAGCCGTTATCACGCCGGCGCTACACAGCGAAGCAATGGGCGCCGGCAGTATCGACGGAGAGATCATACCCGTCTCCCGCGGCTGGGTTACTGTCTCGCAAGTGGCGATCAAATCAAAATCTATACCCCGCACGCGACAAACGCCTCAAGACAAATGTAAAGGTATTTTTGAAACGGTATACTCGTTTACTTTTACGACGTTATGGTCGGTTGACAAGCACGGGTGTAGGATACCTGTAAACTTATTCCCTCCTGAATAGATGTGAATCATTTCCAAGCCTTGTCCATATTGACCCAATTTAGTTTTGGGCTGGAAAACCGTGTTCCCCCGTCGCGTCTCGTTTACCCCATATACGGTAATTTTCCACCAGGGGTCTCGAGCCATCTTCCCAAATACCGAAAAAGCTCGGACCTTGGATTAGTGTAAAATGTGCAGCATGGCTGTTCCGGGACACTAAAGCACAATCTGGATTGCAGTAAATGAAAAATGTTCTGAAATACCTCGGCATCGCGGCAGGAGCGCTCGTCGGCCTGGTGGTGCTGGCATTCGTCGCACTCAAACTGATCACCGATGAACAGTACAAGGAGTGGATCACGAAGGGCGTGCAATCCGCCACCGGCCGCGCGCTTAGCATCGACGCTCTGGACCTTGATTTGACGACGTCACTTTTGGTGCAGGCCAAAAACGTCGGCCTTG
>CAMYOI010000423.1:4717-6274 GCA_947259955.1 uncultured Gammaproteobacteria bacterium | reverse complement strand
AACCCAGCTCACCGAAACTGACGCCAAACTCTGGCAACACTCCGCATGAAAACCGCGCCACACTACTGCACCTTTTCGGCGGTTTGGGTGAAAATAACCTTTAAGGAACCGATCGATCATGTCCGCGACCGTGTTGCGCTTGCTTTCGGTTGATTCGTCGAACTGACCGCTTTTCATCGCGGTTTCGATATCCCGCGACCAATCCGCCGCGTCTCGTTTCCGGTCGAAGGTCTTAATCTGCTCGGGGTAGCCGTGCCGTCGGATCCTCGCCTGCCATGCTCCAGTTTTGCGTTTTGTGATGGTTGCCATAATTCTCGTCTCCTGAGTGTCGCACCAGTGTCGCACTGCCTTTTTTCCTCACTGGTTGGAGCGTCCTAAACTGCTGTAAGTCCTTGTTTATATTGGTGCCCAGGGCCGGATTCGAACCGGCATGATCTTTCGATCGAGGGATTTTAAGTCCCTTGCGTCTACCAATTTCGCCACCCGGGCTCGACTCTATGAAGCTTTATAATACCTAAATCCGAAGAGAGTCTTGCTGTGTAAACGAGCGCAACAGTTAAACGGGAGAGCACTGTACATCATACGTGGAGGCTGGAAGCGGAATCGAACCGCTGTGGCCGGCTTTGCAGGCCGTCAACCTCAATATATTTCTCAATTTATTCAGTAGGTTGCACAGGTAAAGTGGTAACCCACTCTTGAAACCCACTTTGCAATGACAAGCGTGTCCTGGTCTACCGAATCTACGTGTCCCTGGCGAAATGCAAATTATCTCTTGAACACAGAGACTTAGCCAGTCTTGTTGCAGAAGGCATACTTCCCTACTCTACCCTCCCATGAAGATCCTGCTGCTGATTCTCGCACACTTGTTGACAACACTGGCCAAGCTCCTGGGACCCGGAGGCGCCAAAGCTATCGTCGCGGACAGCCTATTCTCAAACCCTCAACGCTCTTGAACTTTCACGACATACTCAAGAAACGCAAGTATAGATTGCTGTATACCGCGCGTAGAAAAGGAAAGCCGGGGCCCAAAGGTCCTTCACGGGAACTCATAGAAGCCATCGTCGAATTGAAAACGCGTAACAGCCGGTTTGGCTGTCCCCGGATCGCGCAGGAGATCAACAAAGCGTTCGGACTAAACATCGATAAAGATGTGGTCCGACGTGTACTCGCCAAGCACTACCGACCGGGACCCGACTCCGGTCACGGCCCCTCCTGGCTCACGTTTATCGGCCATCTGAAAGACAGCCTTTGGAGCATCGATCTGTTTCGTTGCGAATCCATTCTGATCAAGTCCCACTGGGTGCTCGTGGTGATGGACCAATTTACGCGGCGTATCATTGGGTTTGGCGTTCACGTCGGTGATGTAGACGGTGTGGCTTTATGTCAAATGTTCAACGGCGCCATCTCAACCCGGGGCACCCCTAGATATCTCAGCACTGATAACGATCCCCTGTTCAATTACCATCAATGGACAGCAAATCTATGCATTCTGGATATTGATGAACTCAAGAGCGTTCCCTATACGCCCCGCTCTCACCCCTTTATTGAGCGCCTCAT
>CAMYOI010000423.1:0-4697 GCA_947259955.1 uncultured Gammaproteobacteria bacterium | reverse complement strand
CCTCATCGGAACCATTCGCCGGGAGTTTCTCGACCACACATTATTCTGGAATGCGGTTGACTTGGAGCGAAAGCTGGATAGTTTCAAAGATTACTACAAACATTCGCGTACACATGCGTCGCTGGAGGGCAACACGCCCGATGAAATCAGCGGTGACAGAGTCACGCAACCTACTCCACTACACAGTTACGCGTGGGAAAAACATTGCGGCGGTCTGTTCCAACTCCCTATCGCAGCTTGAATAACAATTCGCCATGCACACCAGCGATTTCATGAGATTTCTGTATTTTCGAGTGCTTCAACCTTGAATGACGCGATCCATGAATACACGATCGAAAATAACCAACAAAGCCTCGAGGAGGCAGAACTAGAATAATCCGTGTCAGAGAACAATTTTTTCTTATATTCCACGCGGCAACTGGAAACGCCACTACGAACCGGAATTCAGGCGATATATCACCGTTGTTCTCTGGCGAGTACGGTTCGTTGATTACAAATAAGCCGTCGGGTAGTCAACGTCTGCTTTCTTGAATTCTATACTTCAATTGCGGAACGCACGAATGGCAGGAAGTGGCCGAAAGCACCCGAAATAAGAAGCCAAAATCCAGTTCCTCGAGTGACCGGCTAGGGCAAGGTGCGGGCGTAGCGTGTTCGGTTCGCGACCGACGAGTGTGAGTCCATGACCGGACATTCGTGGCAAACTAGTCGTACTACGACTTCATATTCATTCCCGTCGGCCGTGCATGCGAGGATATTGTGGCACCGTTACTCAGGCTGATATAGAGCTGATACTTTTACTCTGAAGGCAGCTCGACTGGCTGACCATGGGCCGTCGACAGGTAGGCCTGTTCCCAGTCATCGCGCTTTCCCTTCATCGCCTTTTGATCGATCTCGCTATTGGCCGCGACCAGCGTTTCGAGCGCTTGCAATGCGCAGCGATAATAGGTTTCCTGGTTATCGGCGGCTCCATCCTCGTTCGCCCTTTTCAGTTCCGAGCCCAGCGCGTCTGACCAGGCGCCGGCGCTGAACAATCCGCTTTGCACCAGGGTATCGGCAATCGCGAGGACCTGCGCCTGCCAGGGCTGGTCGAACGCCGGCTCGCCGTCGACGGCGGCAAGCGGTGTTAGCGCATCAGTATCGTCGGGATCCAAATCAGGCCTCTTCGAGGTAACTTTCCCACAGATCGAGATAGACCTTGTCCTTGCGGCCGGCGGCTTCGGGCCAGAGTTCGGCGGCCTCGAACATGACGTTGTAGCAGTGCTGATGGATTTCCGTGCCCTGCGCGGACAGATCGGGGAATACATGCGCGCCATGATAGGCATGCACGGTGCCGACGTGGCCGCGCGCGTACTGCGGCAGGCGCGTATGCCCCTTGTGCCCGTGCTTCGCCGTGAGCACGCGTTGACCCACCTCGAACGCCGGCGGCGTGTCGATTTCTGCATCGAAACGAAACGCGTGCGCGCGATCCTCGTCCAGCACCTGTTGCAGGGTCATCGCCGCAGGCGGTGCGCCGTAATCGATATCGGTGTTAAGGGATTTTCCGGCGTCAACCTCTTCCAGCGTCATCCAGCCGGCCTCGATATAGGTGGAAAAATCGGTTTGTGCCCAGGAGTCGAAGTATGGACGGCCGAGGTAATCCACCGGCATGGTCAATTCGCGACAGTGACGCCACCAGTCGATGGTAATGCCCGGGACGCGCGCGCACTGCGCGATACCCCATTCGCGACCTTCCCAGTCGGCGTGAAACGGCGCGCCCTCGTCATCGACTTCGATCGGACCGTAGCCCTGTTTGCCGCCGAGATCGTGAATGCCGTCCACGCGCTCAGCCCCTCGACAAATTGCGGTCGGTACCGATCATCGAGTTACGCGTGACCAGTGCGGCGAGTTCGTCCTCGCTCAGGTCTTCGGTGCCGGCCGGGCGTTGCGGCATCACCAGGTAACGCAACTCGGCGGTGCTATCCCAGACGCGGATTTCGACGTCATCGTCGATGTCGACGCCAAACTCGGCCAGGACACCACGCGGATCGCGCACCGCGCGCGAACGGTAAGCCGCGGCTTTGTACCAGGCCGGCGCGATGCCGAGAATCGAAAACGGGTAACAGGAACACAGCGTGCAAACCACGAGGTTGTGCACCTGGTCGGTGTTTTCGACCACTTTCAGGTGCGCGGTCGCCTTGCCGAGGTAACCGAGTTCGTCAATCGCGGACGGCGCATCCTCGAACAGGCGCTTTTTGAATTCGGGATCGCACCAGGCCTTGGCGACGACGCGGGCGCCGCGTTTGGGGCCGATTTCCTCGGTGTAAGCCTCGACCCAGGCGTCGATGGTCTGCGAATTAACCAGCCCCTTGGCGACCAGCAGCGTCTCCAGCGCCTTGACCCTGAGCGCCGGTTCTGACGGCAGGTGGCTGTGCAGGTGCTGGTGTATTTCAGCGATTTTGTCGGCATCGAAATCGGTCATCAGTCTAGTCTACTGCATCTCGGCGCGGTTTTTGAGGCCGCCCCAAGTCAGTTCACGTAGGGCCTCGATGCGCATGACATCCATTGGGAGGAGAAGTTTGTGGTACCCGTAGAAACGATAATCATGGCGCCAGAGTTTCAAACTGACTGCCCCAAGCCGAGTCGAGTGGGAACCACGTGTTGACACAGTCCGGACAATTTGGAGGCGTACTGTGATCGATTCGCGACCGGCACCTGTGGTTCGTTTTGAGACCGTGGTGATGCAGCGCAACAACTCGTTTTCGGTTTACCGAGGAAAGTCGGCTTCGGGTCGGGTGCTGTCTATCCAGCGCAGCAAATTATGTACTCCACCCTGCTAAATCCCACCGGCAGTAAATGATCCCATTGCAGACCGTTGAAATTTGAGTGCATTTAGTATATTTCTACGAGAATGTACTGGCGCTAAAGGCCAAAAGCCGCCGGTCAGAACGGCCTTCAAACGCTCATCAGTTTATACGCAAGCGGTCGTTCAGTCCGGCGATTATGCTCCGAGGAAGAGAAAGTGACCGTGGTATAAACCGTCAGCAGTCAGAAGGAGTTTCCTAATTATGCAAGTGACGTACTTTCTTTACCTGAAATTGACTGGATATTGCTGTTCCCCGTCAGCGGAAGTTGGACAGAATAGTCTGATTGCATAAGAGACGGTTTTGCATTTGCACCGAATCACGTGTCCAGTTCCAATCGAAACGACTGTCCGAGATGGTTGAACTCAGGCGACTACGGTATGCCCAAGACGGTGGCGAAACTCTTATCTGCGACCGACGGGCATCAGTCCAAGCGGCTGGTGATCATCCGGCAGGTTCAAAACCGACCGCACCCGTGCGTCGTCGAAGGCACCCATGATGACGGTGCCGAGGCTCCGGGCTTCCGCCTGCAGATAGACATTTTGTGCCGCATGTCCGGCGTCCATGTGCACATAACGCAGGCCGCGCTTGCCGTACTTCTTTACCGTGCGTTCGTATACTCCCGTAAAGACTAGAACCGCGGGTGCGGTTGCAAGCCAGGATTGATTATAGGCGGCTGAAGCCAGCTCTTTGCGCACATCGGTGGCGGCATGGCGCACCAGTTCGTGGCCGGAAGACCGATAGTGATACACGCCCACGCTGAGGCCTTCGACGGCCCCGACTATCAGGTATAGTTCGAGCGGATACAGCGCGCCTGCAGAAGGCGCTGCGCGGTAACCGTCCGTATGGGTTTCGCCTTGTGCGGCCCACAATAGCTGCGAGACCTCCGCCAGTGACAGGCTGCCTTCAAACTCCCGCAACGAACGGCGCTGGCGGATCGCTTGTTCGACCGACATCGTGCCAGTAGCCTCGGGTTCAGGCAGTGTCATTGGCTTTCTGTCTTCATCAGCAAACGCAGCCCAACTTTGGGTTAAACAGCAAATCAACACAATTAAAGTGTTGCGTTTCATGTCTTTTGTCTTTTAATCATACGCTTGATAACTGTCCTAAAACACAACAGATCCGGGTCTATTTGACGCAGGAGGTCAATCAGCGTTGATCGGTAAGGGAATGGCCAGCTGGATTTCTAATTTCTTTAACCTCAGCTTTTACGCGACGTTTTTGCGAAGAAACTACCCAGTATTTGGTCGAGCTCCTTACTCCCGCACTTCGGACACTCCTGTTTGCCTGTATCGTGTTCCTTGATGTGCTCGGTCCTTTCGAATTTCTCGCCGCATTTCTTGCATTGGTACTCGTAAGTAGGCATGAGAGCTTTCTCCAAGTTTTTAGCCAGTTTACACAGATAGCAAGTTTAACTGTTTCAATCGACGTTGAGGCTCCGTGCTGGAGCAGCACCTACGGGGCGAGTTAGCCTTGGGCCAAGTGTTCCTGATAACTGCAGGCGGGCCCGAAGCTAAGCCGAGCGGGGATGCCCGACTGATGGTTTTCTTCATCTCTGGCCAAGGACCGGTTTTCACCATAGAACCGACAGTTTCATCGATTATCTCCAAGGACCTCTTAGGGCCTGATGAGCGACTTCTATGCTGCATTGCACCAGGAGTAAAGGCAAAGGTCCGCTTTGCGGCGGACTCCCGACCACGATTTCCTATTGAAATTTAGAGATATTGCTGCGGTGCAATAGGCCGGGTTCGGCCAGGAGGACGAAACCGCTCGCGCGGTAATTGGAGGCTGGTTGAGGGCGGTGCTGAAGTATTGAATTAGGGAATTGAGGATGGGTCTAACCTGTGTTGATGTTGT
>CAMYOI010000422.1 GCA_947259955.1 uncultured Gammaproteobacteria bacterium | reverse complement strand
ACCCGTTCCCGCCTCCAATTCCTGCATGAAAGCGTTCTCGCTAAGGATCTTCAATAAATTTTCGATGTTGGCGTGAAGATCCCCGATAACCACGGGCGTAACATGATCCGGAAGCTGCAGGAGGCCTCCGGGAGAACCGGTGTTGTCCGGCGGTCGGAATAATTCGTTCTCAAGCAGAATATTGACCTTCTCAAGGGTATCCAGAGCCTCGTCCACATCCAATGTCACCAGGGGCCCGCCATACGATTCAATAATTTTATCGATTGCGTTACTGCGTCGAACAAACGCCGGAGATTGTTCGACATCCTGGTCGATTAGTGTGATAAAAGTACCCGATTCGGATACGGAATCCCTGAACACCAGGTTGTCACCTTCGTGGTCAAGGTGGAAATTACGCCGGAACGCCTCGCGCGGCGTTTTGAACAAGTGCTCCTGGTAGGGCTGCTCTCGGCTGATGTGCAGGGATGTTCCGGATTTGATACGCGACACATAGTTGATCCGCCCGGAATCCGAATCAGGATTGAAAACAACCAGATCCGGCGGCGCCGAAGGGAACGAGTCGTCACAGCGAACTTCCTTTTGAATATGGAGCCGCTCCTTACCGAGTTCCACTTCAACGATTTGCGCGGGCAGTGGTATGCTCAACCGTCTGCCTGAAAGGCGCAGCCGCTGCCCCGGTTCCGGAGTCACCGTGTCGACGGGTTTCCCCATCGATTCGAATATCGATTTAAGTAAGGTGTTCTTTTTTGCCATTGACGGAATTCATTCTCCACCATCGAAGTACAGGCCTCTCGACCCTAACTTCTCGAGTCCATCCCGTCAGCTTAAAGCTTCTCGGACAGCTCCGTCAATCGTGCACCCCAGCGCATGAATTCTTGCACCGATGCGTCATAGACGGCCCTGTCATTCCTGAAGCGTTCCTCGCTGTAGTCAGCGAATTCCGGGTTAGCCAGACTCTCCTGCCGCAGACACCGGCACAGATGGTGAAGATTTTGCGCCGTATCGGCAACGGCCCTCGCATACTGCAGCAGCCCATCACGAAACGCTATGGCCGTTTTTGCGCGGCGCGGCAGATCTTCCAGGCCACAATGAACCATTGCATACTCGATGCGCCTGGTCTCCTCGCCTATGGTATCGAGTTCTGATTCGAACGCGGCATAGTCCGGAATCCTGTCGGGGTGCAGTACCAACAGGGCTCTGCGCACCGTGAATCCGAACAGGGTATGATGAGTTTCCCGGTAGCGTCGCCCGACCGCGGCGACTTCACAGCCGTATTTCAGCAGTTCGGATCTGCGCTCCCTGACCTTGAAATCGATGATACCGGTTGATAGATCGAAGTCGGTACCGGCCCGCTCCCCGGCTGGGCCGTTGGGAGAATTGGCTGGGGGCGATTCCATCAGTGCATCCTTCTCACCGAGTCATCGCCCGCTTGTCCCTGCCAATCTCCCTGTATGGCATTCCCTTAGCCAAATATCCCTTTAAATGTAAAGAAGAAGAGCGCAGCCAGGACCCCGCCGATCGGCAGCGTAATAATCCATGACAGAACGATGCTGCCGATTACGCGCAAATCGATAGCACCGACGCCGCGGGCGAGCCCGACACCAATTACCGCCCCTACTGCAATATGCGTCGTGGAAACCGGCAGGCCGGTGCGCGATGCCAGCACAACGGTGGTTGCCGCGGCCAAAGTGGCGCAGTATCCACGACTCGGAGTCAACTCGGTAATCTTGGTGCCGATGGTTTTCATCACGCGGTAGCCCATGGTCGCGAGCCCCACCACGATGCCGGCGCCGCCAAGCAGCAGCACCCATATGGGCAGTGCCGCCTTCTGAGCGACTTCACCACCGGACTGTACGATACTGACAACGGCGGCCAGGGGCCCGATACCGTTGGCGACGTCGTTGGAACCATGGGCAAACGCCATGGCACAGGCCGTGAACAGCATCATCGGCGTGAACACCTTTTCGACACTGGCAAAGTGAAAATCTCGGTCGGCGGTTTCATCGACCTTGACCTTGTTGATCAATGCCCAGCCTATGGCGGCGATGATCAACCCGAAGACGACTGCCAATACGAAACTCATGCCGACGGACAGTTCCAGCTTCAGGTGCTTTAGGCCCTTGAACATGGTGACCAGGGAAATGATGAATCCAACCAGAAACACGTAGGCAGGTCCCCATTTCTTGGCGTTGAGAAACGGTTTATCCGTATTGAGAATCAGTTTCCTGATGCTGATCATCAGCAGGAAGGCAATGGTGCCGCCGAGTACCGGTGAAACCACCCAGCTTGCGACGATCTGGGTTATTTTGCCCCATTGAACCGCGTCGACGCCTATACCCGCCATGGTGAATCCGACGATGGCGCCGACGATGGAATGCGTCGTCGACACCGGCCAGCCCCTGCTGGAGGCGATCATCAGCCAGATACCCGCCGCCAGCAGCGCCGCAAGCATTCCGTACACCAGCAGTTCCGGGTTGTTCATTATGGGCGTAGGATCGATGATGCCTTTTCGAATCGTCGCGGTGACGTGGCCGCCCGCCAGAAAAGCGCCGGCAAACTCGAATATCGCGGCGATGATGATCGCCTGCATGACGGTTATCGCTCCGGAGCCAACCGATGTACCCATCGCGTTGGCGACATCGTTGGCGCCGATGCCCCAGCACATGTAGGTACCAAAGATGATCGCCATCACGAGAAATGCGGTGCCATAAACAGTGATAATGTCCATTTCTTGCCTCTCTACAGATTTGTTTCGTGATTTTTAATTCTTAAGTTGTTCAAGTGCGCCAATCGTTGCGGGCGGCGCTCGCTTCAACGCTACTGAGCTGTAAGCAGACGCAGACGATCGCCCACTTTTTCGGCATAGTCGGCAAGATCACCGATCCACTGGATCAGCCGGTACCACATGATCACTGAAACGGGATTCATGCCCTCTTCCTGGGCGAATAAGCGGCGCGTAAGATCGATGCCAAGTTCATCCGTTTCATCTTCGATCCGGTTCAATACGTCCACCATCTCCTCGACCTGGCTTGCTTCACGACCTCGGAATCCCATCTCGAGAAGCTCGTCCAGTTCCTCGATGATCTTCGACGACTGATCGCAGACATCCACACAGCGGCGCACCAGCTTTACCATTGGCTCTTTCAACGTTTCGGGCACCTCCATCGGGCGTTCCATCAGCAGGCCGGCTATATCCTGCGCCGTATCCGCGATGGAGTCCTGAAGCTGCAGGATCTCAAGCAGATCGCGCCGGTCCACGGGCATGAACAGGCTTTTGGGCAAACCCGCACGCATCTCGTTCTTGATCTTGTCGGCGGCCGCCTCGTGCTGGAAAATCTTATCCTTGATCGAAGCGAACTTCTCCTTGTCACCGTCGATGAGCGCATCGAACAACGGCGGCACCTCATGTACACAATCCATGACGACGCGCATGTGTTCCTGCAGGGACTTGAGTGGTGATCGCCTGAACATACTCATCAGGGTGCTCGATTTGGACATGGTTTTTACTCCTTAAGTGCGTTCGGGTACAGCTAAGATTGCTGTAGCTGATGTCTCAGTGAAGATTGAAAAAAAATATGAATGCAACGTGCTGGGCTTCGGGGTATTTCAATTTAGTTTTGGCGATTAAACCACCAAATTGTTTATCAGATGATGATCCAGATCAATAGATTGCTGCAAAGGAGGGCACGGCCGGCCCGGATCTCAGTGTGCTATTGCCTTGGCGGTTCGATCAGACGCTTCTCAGGAAATGAACAAATAAAAATGCTCCCCGCCCCGATGTTGCTCGAAATCTGCAGCTCGGCATCGTGGCGCTCCAGCACCTGCCTGACGATTGCCAGACCGAGGCCGGTCTTGCCGGAATCCCGCGACCGTCCGAGATCGACCCGGTAGAAGCGTTCGGTGAGTCTTGGAATATGACGGGCCGGGATGCCTTCGCCGCTGTCTTCCACGATCAAATGCGCACCGTCATCGCAGGGGCTCCAGATCATCCTGATCGTGGTGCGAGGCGGGGTATGGCGTACGGCGTTGAA
>CAMYOI010000421.1 GCA_947259955.1 uncultured Gammaproteobacteria bacterium | reverse complement strand
TTTCCAAGCGGCAGAATCGGGCAAGGCCGTAGAGTTAACGAGACGGGGTGAGCCTGTAGCCGTGTTGATCGGGCGGCGGCAGTATGAGCGACTGATCACCAAGCACCGCGGGTTCTCGGAGGCCTACGAAGAATTCAAGGCAGAATTCGACGTGGAACAACTGTGTATCAGTGCGGCGACGACATGGTAAGCATCGCATTCTTCGCCGCGCAGCACAGACGCCAGGCTAATGACCGACTGGCCCAGCAGGATAATGGTCCGTCGCCCACTGCGTTCGACTAGATGCTCCAAGTGTATTGGAATACGCTTCACATGACTTCTGAAAAAAACCGGAAACTTGAAAGCAAATTTGACCATCGTGCGTGTGAGCCAGATCAGGATGTTGCAGCCCGATAAGCAGTGCGTGGCAGTGAGCAGCAATGACCGTCTTCTACCAAAATCAGCCGATTCCTGATAGGCTTCTTCTCGCACGAGGCGTTTATCCAACCAAATACTTGGGCCGTTAGCTCAGTTGGCAGAGCAGCTGACTCTTAATCAGCGGGTCGCAGGTTCGAGCCCTGCACGGCCCACCATAACAAAAACCGCAATGTTCAACGGATTGCGGTTTTTTTACGTTACAACAGACTGCGTACTGCCTAGCGCAGGGTATCTCGGATAATGATTTGGAACTGATGCGGCTGGTTGATGAGATGCCCCCGGAGTTCCCGTATTACGACAGCCGTCTGATTCGGGATGAGCTCGATGACCGAGGTTCACTTCCATACTACGTTACGAACTGATCTCGCGCTTCAGAGCGTAACTGTTTTTTCAAATTTGATATCTGTGTCTCCGTCCACGACCTTGTCTTCCGATTCAGCCTCCGGTTTCACACTGGGTGTCCGCTGACTCGTTGCGTTTACTAATTCGCCAGGGGTCGTTTCAAGCTCTTCGGGCTCGGAAATTTCACTCTCATCTGTGGTCGCCGTCAGAGTGTCTTGGAACAACACCTTGGTCGTGCGGTGCTTGTCCATTTCAAGCACCTCGAGTCGAGCACCTTCCAACTCTACGACATCGCCTACTGACGCAATATGGCCAAGCCTGTGATTGATCAGCCCACCAAGCGTCACGTAATCGCCGGTCGGAAAGGGGTAGTTAAGCTTCGGTTCCAGCTCAGTGACCCGAACTCCGCCGTTGATGACGTAACTGTGCTGGTCCTCTTTTTTAATGTGGCGGTGCCGCGGCGTGAATTCATCTTCGTAATCGCCCACGATCTCTTCAAGGATGTCCTCCAGAGTAATCAGGCCTTCGGTCCCGCCGTACTCGTCCAGCACAATGGCGATTTGCCGTCGGTTGCTGGTGAAATCGTTCAGCAGGGTGCTCAGCGGCATCGTGTCGGGCACGTAGTAGGCCGGCATCATTACTTCACGGACCGGAAGGTTGGAGATCCCTGCGGACTTCTCGGGATCTTTCAACGATGCCATTCTGTTGAGAAGCTGCTTCATGGATACCACGCCAATGATATTGTCCACGGACGTCTCGTAGACGGGATAACGTTCACGCAGATCCTCTTTGTATAGTGATAGGACGTCGGCTACAGTGGCCGTATCTTCCAGGACGTCCATCTCGGTGCGTGGGATCATGGCATCGCGAGCCGTGTGGTCGTCCAGGTCGAACACCCCGCGCAGCATCTTTGTCAGCTGCGGGTCCAGTGCGCCTTCCTGCTCGCTGGCGCTGAGGATGGTGCGGATTTCCTCCCCGGTCATGGAGAAGTGCCCCTCGCTTTGACTCGCTAGATCTCGCTGACCGAAAAGCCAGAGCAATCCGTTTGAGGACTTATTCATGACCCAGATGACGGGACGCATGACAGCGTGCATCCAGTTGATGATTCGCGCAACGGCCAGGCTCAGGGGCACCGCCTTGTGGAACGCCAAGACTTTAGGGGCCAGCTCGCCGCCCACAACATGCATGAAGGAGATGGCTATGAAAGCCACGATGTAAGACAAGGTATGACCCCAACCCGCGATAGTTTCGTTATCCCCGAAGACACTGAACGCCGCCATCATGGGGGGGTCGATGATGCGGGTGAGTGTGACCATTCCGATGGCGCCAAGAGCTAGGGAGACCAGGGTGATACCGATTTGGGTAACCGAGTAGAACCGCTCGGGCTCGTCATGGAGGACCTGCACTATTTTGGCGGATTTGTTGCCGGTATTGGCCAACTGCTTGATACGGCTGCGGCGGGCGGAAGTCAGGGCGATTTCCGCGCCCACGAAGAAGGCATTGCCTACGACAAGAAATAAAATAAGAAACAATTTACCAATTAGTTCCCACTCCATGACAAATTCTCCGAGTCTATTGCTTAAAACGTGGCGCTTCTGCACGCCAAAATGCGGTCCAGCAGGCGTGGTTATTCACCCTGCGCCGACAGTTTGCTAGTTTATGCCACCTTCTTGCGTTCTTCGTCATGTCTTAGATAAATTAGCTGCTGTGGATACGCCGCATACCTGGCGTTGTACGTATCTTATTAACATCATCCGGTGCACAGTAGCGCCTCATTGAAAATTCAATTCCGCTCGACGACGAGAAACCGCATTCTTGGATTGGTGCATTATGGGCCGGCAAACGCGCAATGATCCGGATTCCTCGGATGCAGAGGCGGCAGTGTACATCCACCTATAATAGCTACATTCCTGCTTTTAAAAACCCCGTTATCAGCTTCACGTCATTGTCCTATCACAATTCGGGATCAGAAAAAGTGCCGTAGATCAAGAAAAATGAAATATCGAGCGTTAAATCGGGAATTATCGCTATCCAGTGTCTTCACGTAGTTCGGTGCGGGCATTTACTTGAAATGGCGCCTGGACAAGCCAGCGTCGGGGTCGGCGTTGCCGAAACAGGTTGTTTTTCAGTCAAAGGCAAATACCTTGCCATAGCTTTTCGCTTGTCGCTCGCAATAGGTCGTGGATTGTTTCCACGAGACGAACTAGGTAGGTCCTCCGCATCAATATTGATCGCTCGATTCAATTCCTGCGCAATTTCCTTAAATGAGGCGAACGTCTCGGCTCTGCTGTACGCGCGTTCAGCATAAGCCGAGGAGCAGTCGACAAAAGAAACAAGAAATTCGCATATTGCGGGGTATTTACGTTCGAGAATAATCCCGAATTGATTGCAAATTAGGTCATAAGAGGAGTAGGGTGGGGCAACAGTCTTCCGATCGTTGTTCCGCATTCGCAGGGTCATCGATGCATTTTTCGTATCGGCAGCTTGCCGAATCCGTTGTGCAGAACATGGGAAACTAACTGTCGATGTAAAGGACTAAACCTTAGGTGGCGATGGCGGTAAATACTGAACTTCAACCATGAAGCTGAGGTATATTTATAAAGATTGGAGGCGATCTAGATGAAGCAGAAAATATTGATGATTTCCGCGGTTGTTGTGATATCGGGTGTGTTTTCATCAGCACTCCTGGCCTGCTCGGCAATGGGACCTACAACGCATGCGGGCAAGGTGCTGTCCATTGATGAAGATAAAGGCACTTTTACCATCCTGGATATGGAGACATTGAACCCCATTACGTTCAACGCCGATCAAAAAATCATGCAACAAATCATGGATGCTGAGGGTACGGCAATCGTGGATTTCACTGGAGAGGGCGCGAGCCTCACTGCGACCGGCGTAAGATCACAATAGTGGTGGTTGGCTCGAATCAAATACGCCTGCACGGCGCCGCACGACTGAACAGGCAATCGTGAACAATCTGACGAAGAATCTGGTTTTATGGCTGGCGGTCGCCGTGGTTCTAATGGCGGTATTCAATAATTATTCGACCGACAAGGCGGCGCAAAGGCAGCGACTGAGCTATACGACTTTCCTCAGCGAGGTCGATGAGGGCCGTATCGAGGGAGTCAACATAAAGGGAAAAACGATTCACGCCAAGACCATATCAGGGCAGGAATTTGAAACGATTGACCCCGGCGACCCGGGATTGGTCGGTGACTTGCTGAAAAAAGGCGTGGACATCGAAGTCGCCGAGGAAGAAAAACCTTCGATTCTGGCCCAGATTTTCATCAATTGGTTTCCATTACTACTCATCATGGGTATCTGGATCTATCTGATGCGGCAGATGCAGGGCGGCGGCGGTGGCCGGGGCGTCATGAGTTTCGGTAAAAGTCGAGCGCGAATGCTGACGGAAGATACGAACAAAGTCACCTTCGAGGACGTTGCTGGTATTGAGGAAGCCAAGGAGGAGGTGCAGGAGCTGGTTGATTTTTTGCGTGATCCGTCAAAATTCCAGAAGTTGGGCGGGCGTATACCGCGAGGCGTATTGATGACCGGCAGTCCGGGGACGGGTAAAACCCTGCTTGCCAGGGCTATCGCCGGTGAAGCCAAGGTCCCGTTTTTCTCGATCTCCGGTTCTGATTTTGTGGAGATGTTTGTCGGTGTCGGAGCATCACGCGTGCGGGATATGTTCGTACAGGCCAAGAAAACTGCCCCTTGCATAATATTTATCGATGAGATCGATGCGGTCGGTCGACAAAGAGGCGCCGGCCTTGGTGGTGGTCACGACGAACGTGAACAGACACTGAACCAGCTGTTGGTAGAAATGGACGGCTTCGAGGGCAACGAAGGTGTAATCGTGATCGCAGCGACGAACCGCCCGGATGTATTGGATCCGGCGTTACTCAGGCCGGGCCGTTTCGATCGACAGGTGCATGTGCCGTTGCCAGACATCAGAGGTCGCGAGCAGATTCTGAAGGTTCACATGCGCAAGGTTCCGCTGTCGGACGATGTGGACGCCTCTATTCTGGCCCGTGGATCTCCCGGGTTTTCCGGAGCGGATCTGGCGAACCTGGTGAACGAGGCGGCGCTGTTTGCTGCCCGTGGGGGCAAGAATCTGGTCGACATGGAAGATTTCGAGATGGCAAAAGACAAGGTGTTGATGGGCGCGGAAAGGCGCTCGATCGTGATGCCGGAGCGCGAACGCTGGAATACGGCATATCATGAATCCGGACATACGATAGTTGCCAAGGTACTTGAAAACACCGACCCGGTGCACAAGGTCACCATTATTCCCCGCGGCCGGACGCTGGGCGTCACCATGCAGCTGCCGGAGCAGGATCAATACAGCCTTAATCGGGAATATTTGCTGTCACGCATAGCGGTACTGATGGGCGGGCGCATAGCGGAAGAAATTTTCATGGACCAGATGACCACCGGGGCGACTAACGATTTCGAACAGGCCACGGAACTGGCTCAGAACATGGTTTCGCGCTGGGGAATGAGCGATGCCCTGGGTCCCCGGGTGTATGGTGATAATCAATCTCAAGTCTTTCTCGGACGCGATGTCACCACCCACAAGAACCTGAGTGATGACACTGCGGAAAAGGTGGATGGTGAGATATCACGGATCGTGCAGGAACAGTACGATCGTGCACGGAACATCCTCGAAAAAAACAGGGTGAAGGTAGAAATCATGGCCAAGGCGCTCATGGAGTGGGAAACCTTGGATTCAAATCAAATTGAGGACATTATGGCTGGCCGGGAGCCACGTCCGCCCTCCGATAATAAGGGCGATTCAAAAAAATCATCGGAAAATCAAGACCCCGATGATATTCGCCAGGAAGTTGAACCACGCCTCGATAAACCAGCGGATTCGCCGCCCTAGCCCGCATCCACACTATTTTATTCAACTTGTGTTGCATATGCGGTGAAATCAATCGGTACATTTGGATTTGCCTTTGAGTAACCGCTGCCTTTTATGTCGTCTCGTGCCGTGATCTCTCTGATGTACCTTCTGCTGCCACCAATATCTCCGTAAACAGAAATCGAACTCGTAAAATCGTCATTTGAAATACCTTCATCGGTGTTCAATAACATGTACAAGATCGCACTCTGAATTGTTGAAGATGGAGGTATAGAACTGATGTTGGCACTGAAACGGCCCTGAAAGTAAGGTGCTTCCTTTATAAGAAGCGAACCTGACTGTCGGGCAGTAAATCTTCCTTGGCTGTGGTCGATTACAAGCTCCGCCGAATCAAACCATATACCACAACTACTACAACTCTGATGGGACATCTCAAAGACCAAATTGAAATCACCCGTGCGTGATTCAGCGACGGCGGCCCCGGGTACGTCTTCAGCGACTTCCTCGTCCATGGATCCCCCGTCGGAATCAGACCCGGGCTGACCTATTATGCCGGATGCGGATTGATTATTTGTCTGTTGTTCAGAAGATCCTCCCCCCGAGATTTTGTTGGCGAGGGTTTTCGTTGCGCTGCCCGCCCCGCTAGCCACATCCCCCACCTTGTCACAACCCGCCGCTGCGATCGCCAATACAATAAGCAGAGTCAGCCGGTGGGCCCGGGTAACGATAAGTTTCATTCAAGCACCTCTTTTGAAATTCAAAATTAACCCAAACTCGAATGTCGATCAATATTGAATTGAGCACCCGAGAGACTGCACACCCCTCGATCGGCAACGGGGTCAACATTTTTCTTATTTTTGGTTGCAACCGTTGGTTACTGGTTCGCTTCACTTCGTTTGACGAAATACTGAATTGATCAGAGTTTCCCTGGCATTGTAAGCCCTTGGCAAGAACATTAAACAGCCTGCTGAGAAATGCCGGCTAGCTGTAGCACCCGCGACTTTCTTCATCTAGAAAATGAAACCTCGCACGCTCCGCAACGATCTGCGCCGTTGCATTCAGATTGCCGCTCACCAGCCGTGGCATGCGGGCAACGTCATTAGGAGGCTGGCACCCTTAGGGAAAACCTCATTAGAATTAGGATTGCGCCCGCCTGTCCGAGGCAAAAACGAACAGCGACAAGCATATGTCTAAATCGGTGCGGGCTGAGATGGTTACACTGCTGTATCAGCATACGCCGGCGGCGATCCTCGGCACATCCGTGGCTGTGTTCATAACCTGTATCGTATTCAGTGGCATGATCCCCACTCGCATCCTGCTGCTATGGTCGGTAGCAATGATGGGTGTTTTGCTTTGGCGCTACACCTATTACACGCGATTTCAACGCACTCCGAAACCCGACAGGGAAACCAGTCCATGGGAGAGCCTGGCAATGATCGGCGCCGGGACGACCGGGCTGTGCCTGGGCGCGGGGGGGGTTGTGATTGCAACCCATGTAACGCCGTTCTATCAAGGCGCGATCCTGCTTCTGGTACTGGG
>CAMYOI010000420.1 GCA_947259955.1 uncultured Gammaproteobacteria bacterium | reverse complement strand
TATTAAAAGCGGTGGAGTTTGCAGTCGACAAAAATTATCCAGCACGTGGAGAAGTTGCGGGTTAGCAGAGTCGGATCGCGAATACAGACGATCCAGGAATTCATCGACCGCATAACGGATGATCCAGAACAGCGTGACATTATATTGATCGGCGATTGCTGATAGCTCGACATCTTGGGTTTCATCTAAACTCACTGTCACCCGTAAATGAAATATCTTTGGGCTGCCGGCGATGTGCCCGCCGCGATTTTCACTTCCTGCTGCAGCCCAGGCGCGGCACTGGCACCCATCTGCTACCGATGGCGTTCCGGGAAGGCTCGCCCATGCACCCGTGTGGGTCCCGAAAATAGGAGCCTGTTGATTCTATAGCATATTTCGGAATGATAGTTGATCCTTGGATTCAAAGTATCGCCCCAAGCGATCCGGACCCCCATCGCCTACTTGGGGAACATTCCTAGACCAGCATGTTCGAGATCTAGTATCGATAGACTTTTTCATTGTCCCGACTGCTGCGTTTCGGGTCTTGTTCGTCTTCATCGTGCTGGCCCACGACCGACGGCGAATTGTTCACTTCAACGTGACGGAACATCCTACGGCGCGGTGGACGGCACAACAGATCGTCGGAGCGTTTCCGTTTGATACTGCTCCGAGTTATCTGATTTGAGACGGCGACGGCCTATACGGTGAGCGCGTTACGCGGAGGATAGAAAGTCTGGGTATCGACGAGGTTGTCACGGCACCCGCGTCGCCCTGGCAAAACGCCTATGTGGAGCGAGTGATTGGGACGCTACGCCGGGAACTTTTCGACCACGTCATCTTGCTCAATGGGCGGCATCTCAAGCAACTTATGTTGTCATATCTGGATTACTTCCATCCGTGGCGAACACACCAGTCCTTGGATCGCGACGCGCCGGACGGTCGCCCCGTACGAGCAGCGGATCCCTGCGATGTTGTTGAATTCCCGGCCGTCCACGGCCTTCACCATGTCTATCTTCCGAAGGCTGCATGAATATTCGGGACCGACAATGGTTGTTGCCGGCGGTCTGCCTGTTGACCTCGAATGGCCGGTATCGGGACTACAGCGGGCATAGAATCTCTGGATTTTCAGGCAATAGTCCGGCCGCTTACCGGCGTAATGCCGCCCGTTCCAAGAATGACGCTTAATCGGCTGGACCTTGCCCATTACGGACATACACAGATTGAATATAGGTTGCTGAAACGACGAGTAACTGCTGATCGGTAATCTCGATATTAACGTCCGCTTTCGCGGGACGAGCTTGACGGTAGCGATCACGCGGCGGGGAGTTGACCTACCGTTTTCAGCGCGCTTGTTCCCGCTCGCGTGCATCGCGTGGTTATGCGGCCATAGTCATCAATTCGAGAAAAGCGATTGATTAGTCGCCCCCCAACCAAGCCTTTGCATCCTGTTCGTTATGGAAAAACTGCAATGGTCCACCGCGATTCGTTGCAACGTTTTCCAGAAAAGTTACATCGTCATCCGGTGCGTCATGCGATTCAACAACGGCTACTTTCATGCGCAATCGTGCGATTTGTTCGCCGAGTGTGTATATGTCCATAGTCGACAGTCGCACCTTTGTGCGTGGTCCTACTACAAGCACTTTGTGGTAGCCTGCTTTCTCGCAAACAGCCGATACCTCCATCAGCATTGCTGGTACCTCTGTGGGAAGCACCTCGTAATCCGGCGGGCGTTGAACCAGAACGTACCCGCGCTCAATTGTTATGGATTGTTCTTTTGTCATGGGGAATTGGACATGGCGAATGATTTTGCCGCATAGCTATTAATGAACCCTATATGTGTCAGATAATCCTTGTGCATTTGTGTCGTGTATCAGGGGTTGGTCAATTGTAACCAGTTGAATTAGCGAGACCATAGTCTGAGATAAGGAGGCGTATATTGTGCAGAGGAAAGCGGACACAAATTTGTTGCGACAATAATATGCACCGAAGGGGGTATTTCAGCAGGCATAGCGTCTCTGAATATTCAGGCAATAGTCCGGCTCCTTATCGGCGTGAAGCCACCAGTCCCAAGAACGACGCTTATTCGGCTGGACCTTGCCCTTTGCGGACAATTAGAGGCAACCTAGTGAGAAGTCCTTAGCTACCAGCACCATCAACTTGTCGCTGATAACTATCTGCATCAAACCACCCTAATGAAGAGGTAATTTTCATATCGTCATTAAGTTCCCACTCTTCCCAGCCACTTACATTAAGAGGATTTCCTGTCTCTGCATGGTGACCCGTAAACGTCCACAAGAAAACAACATGATTTCCTGCGGGCCGAATTCCGTCATTTTGCAAAACTAGATCTGGCACGTCTGAGTGAAACCCTGCGGCCATCGCAGTTAGTTCGTCATGACCTACAGAAGGCTCTCCACGGTTAATTGTGATACGGCTGCTAGAAACATGGCATGCTGCAACATTCTCGGGCACCTTAGAGTTCCAAGCTTCGGTATATTTAGCGGCAAGGTCATCTAAACTCTTCTGATCGAATGACATTGAGTTATCCTATGTTTGGTTGTGAAGGCCAATGCAACTTAGAAGTATAAACCTGCCTTTTAGCGAATGCCACGAGTGAATACTTTACTACCAAAGTTTTCACTATCTTCTGATGCGACCACAAAATCGTTTTTATGTATGTCCGCATATGTATGTCCGCAATGAGTACAGACTGTGTGAAAACGTAGAGGTCGGTATAATACCAGCTTCGTATTAGTGGTGTTTAGCATGAAGCGATTTGTCGAAGGTGAAGACCGATACCAAAGCACCTTATTTCCTGAAGTTCTTGATGAATACATTAGCGAAGACAATAATGTCAGGGTCATCGAAGCTTTTATTGATGAACTGGATTTGAGTGGTCTTGGCTTCCACGGTGTGGAGCCGAAAGCCACTGGCAGGCCGGCCTATCATCCATCCACTTTGCTAAAGCTATACATCTATGGTTATCTGAATCGGGTGCAGTCCAGTCGTCGTCTGGAGAAAGAAACCCAACGCAATGTTGAGCTGATGTGGTTAACGGGGCGATTATCCCCGGACTTCAAGACGATTGCTGATTTCCGTAAGGATAATGGGAAAGCTATCCGTGCAGCATGTCGGGAGTTTATCGTGCTGTGCCGACAGATCAATCTATTTACTGAAACGATGGTGGCTATCGACGGCAGTAAGTTCAAAGCGGTGAACAGTCGCAACCGAAACTTTACCCGGGCCAAGATGAAGCGCCGTTTAGAAGAGATAGAGAAAAGCCTGGATCGATACTTTTCCCAGCTTGATAGTCTTGACCGGCAAGAAGCGCCTGTAGCTGAGGACAAGATCACGCGAATTGGTGACAAGATTGCTGCGTTAAAGAAACAGATGCGTGAGATGAAGGCTCTGGAGGTCCAGATGCACGAAGCCCCAGATAAGCAAATCTCGCTGACTGATCCCGATGCGCGGGCCATCGCCACCAATGCCAGGAGTTCTGGCGTCGTAGGTTATAACGTACAAACGGCAGTGGATACTCAACACCACCTGATTGTTGAACACGAGGTAACCAATGTTGGCAGTGACCGCGGGCAACTGTCGAACATAGCGAAGAAAGCACGACGTGCTATGGATACTGAAGAATTAACCGCCATTGCTGATCGAGGCTACTTCAAAGGTGAAGAGATATTGAAGTGTCATGCGGTCGGTATCACGACCTATGTTCCCAAACCTGAGACCTCAGGTGCTCAGGCAGCCGGGCGTTTTGGAAGACGGGATTTCCACTACGACCCAAAAACGGATGAGTATCGCTGTCCGGCAGGCTATCGTCTAATCTGGCGTATGACCACACAAGAAAAAGAGCAAACTCTGCATCGCTATTGGAGTTCTAATTGCCAAAGCTGTCACTTGAAATCACAGTGTACGCCGAGCAAGCAACGACGAGTGACACGCTGGGAACATGAAGCTGTGCTCGAAGCCACGCAGGAGCGGTTGGATCGTGATCCGGATAAGATGCGCCTTCGAAAAGAAATCGTTGAGCACCCCTTCGGAACCATTAAATACTGGATGGGCGCTACGCACTTCCAGATGAAGACGCTAAAACATGTCAGTACGGAGATGAGTTTGCATGTACTTGCCTATAACCTGAAACGAGTCATGAACATTATGGGGATCAAACCATTGATTCATGCAATACAGGCGTAACGGGCCCTGCATGTAACCACAACTATGCTCATTTAGCGCTTTACCAACCGCTTAATACGACACAATTTGTATCGCAAAAATAATACCCGGAAAATACCGGACCGGGAAATAGTCAGCTTAGGTGTCTAATAAGAACTTGTGGTGATGAATCCGGGCCTTACTGGATCAAATTCTACGTTTCCACACAGCCTCAGTATATTCCAGACGTAGAATCGTTAAGATTTTGGGAAATGTTGTGGCCGCTTACCGGCGTGAAGCCGTCGGTCCGGAGAATGACGATTGATCGGCCGGACCTTGCCCTAACCGGAAGATCAAGTTGATTTTGACCTCTATGCGAATGCAAACGCGTGACTCCGAATACATCCAAGTGCAGAAGCACAACCGAAAGTAAGGACAACTAAGACAAAATAACAGCTAATATCTATCGTCTCGCCCATGTTTGGCACAATTATTACAGAGCACAGGAAACGTAATGCTAAGAATAATATTTTTATCTGCAGCCGTACTACAATTGGTTGCGTTTCACCCCGCCTATAGCGAGGAGACCGCTGGTAGTACACTGCAGGGAAAAGTGGCGTCCGAAAGCGACCCTCGTCAACTGGTTTCGATGCCTGAGCAGGCACGCCAGTTGATGCGACGAGATATGCTGGACCACCTTTCTGTATTGAATGAGATCGTTGCTTATCTAGCTGATAACAATCTTGATGCAGTTGCCGAGGTAGCAGAAATCAGAATGGGTAAGAGTTCAATGGGAAAGCATCGCGCAACAGGTATGGGACCGGGCAAATTCATGCCTCCTGCAATGCGAAACCTAGGATGGGGTATGCATGAATCCGCAAGCGAGCTTTCCCGGTTGGCGAAAGAGGGTGATTTGAAGGGTGTATTTGCTGCTTTGCAGAAAGTGACCGCCTCTTGTGTGGCATGCCACTACAGCTATCGCACACGTTAATCGGTGACGTGGTGGGGCAAAGTTGAGAAAGTGCATTTGATTGGCTGTAGCCCGCAGCCCTTATCGGTCATTAGGTGTCACTTAAATTGGCACGATAAAGCGTTCCGTCCAGATACTTGAATCCTGAATCACAGGCAACGCTAACAACTGTGCCGCCTTTGCCAACTTCCTCCGCTAACTTGAGTGCAGCGACAACGTTTAGGCCCGTTGACGTTCCAGCAAAAATGCCTTCCTCTCGCGCGAGCCGCCTCGCCATTGTCCGCGCCTCTTGCTCTGGGAGTGCTCGTACCTCAGTCACAACCTCTCGGCTGAATAGCGGCGGCACAAAGCCTGCTGCGGTCCCATCGATGCTATGAGGACCTGGCTCGCCGCCGGAAAGGACCGGGCACGAATCGGGCTCCAGGGCCACAATTTGCGCACTTGGCCATTTGGCACGTATCACGGAACCAACTCCCATGATCATGCCAGCAGTTCCTACTGCGCCGCAAAACGCATCGATGGGTTTTTGGATTTGCTCTAATATCTCCTTACCCATAGTTTCGTAGCCAATAGGGGCATGCTTATTGTTGAACTGATCCAAGTATATATATCCACCCCCATCAACAAGGCCTTTGGCTCGATTGATCATCCGGGGCCACAGGTCTGGGGTAACTACCCCGCCGCGACTCGACTCCACAAGCACAGTTGCACCAAACGCCCGCATCGAATCTAGCTTTTCTCTGGCATAAGCGTCGGATGAAATGACCGTAAACTTCAAACGCTAGGGATGAGCCCGTGCTTCCACCAGTGCATTCAAGAAGAGAAGTCGTAGAATCAATCTGCCCGTCTTCTTCAACACCTTGAACCATAGCTAATGCCATTCGGTCCTTATATGAGCCCGTTGGGTTGACGCCTTCAATCTTCAGCCAGATTTCAGCATAGCTGGAAGGCACTGTTTTTCGAAGGCGAACAAGAGGTGTGTTGCCAATGGTTTCTAGCATGGCTTCCTAAGGAGTTCCTGGACTAATTTGTGACACCTGATTGTATGTAAAAACGAATGGCTGTTTACAATGGTTGATTGGTCTAAATGTCCGCAGTATGAAGCAGCCGTTCGGAATCCTTGCATTGGATGGCCGTTCATTGCGGTGATTGGCGCTATTTTCCTGAACTGGCGCTTACGACCATGAACTGCCCTTCGCGTGAGGCAGGGCAACGTCCGCTTTTGGGGGCGTGGCTCGTGGGCAACCGCTAACGTCCTGTCATCGCTCGCGGGCCTCCGGCTGGAGACTACGGGCCCTTCCTGTGTCCCCGGGTTAGCTGTCCGCCCCAGTCATCGCACTCGAGCTTGACCAAGTACCCGGGTCAGGGCAAACTCGGTTCCCTAGGCGGCGTTTGAGCGCCTGTTCCTAAACCTCCGGTCCCGCAGGTCTTTCTCCATCACTAAAGAGGGGTCTGTGATTTCCTGGGATCAGATAAGTACCGGTACCCAGTGGGTCCATTCTTCACAGCGAGAACGAAGGAGACCAAGCCTATGGCATTCATCAAGAATCCGATTGCCACTGCCGTCGTGGCCGTACTGGTGGTGGGCATCAGTGGCGCCGCGGTCGCCAGTGAACCGGGGAGCGCCACAAAGCT
>CAMYOI010000419.1 GCA_947259955.1 uncultured Gammaproteobacteria bacterium | reverse complement strand
TCAGTTTGTGTGCGCGGCGAGGTCCGGGCTTTTGTGGCTGTAAGGCGGCCAACCCACCCTGCTCGAACGCAGAGACAGCCTGATACGTCGACGCTCAGAAAAATGGACCCATTTATGCTCAGGGAAGCGGACCCATGAAATGCGCAGAAGAAGTTAAATTGTTGAGTGGTAAGCGTGCGGTGAAGCGGTTGAGTTGCTGTTGATTGTTTAAGGGCGGGTTGGAAGAAGGCGGATTGTCAGGAACGATTGACTGGTGCATTTTTCCTGGTCGTTTTTTTCCGCCGTCGTGATGGTGTGGAAGTGGGGTCAGGTGTACGTAGTGAAGGGCCGTTGATTTCTATGGTAATGCAATGGTGCTGCAATCGATCCAGGAGGGCATCGACGAGGGACTTGCGTTGAAACAGTTCATACCAATCGGAGTAGATCAAATTCGTAGTAATGATGGTGGGCACTTTGCCGTAGCGCTGGTCGAGTAATTTGAAGAAGGCATTGACCTGTTCGGATTTCAAGGTCAGGTATCCCAATTCGTCAATGAGTAATACATCATACTGGCTGAGGCGTTTGAGCAGACGGGTGGTGGTTCTATCGGCCAGCGAGGCATAGAGTTCATCGATGAGGTCTTGCGCTTTGTAGAAGCGTCCGCGGTAGCCATTGATCAGGGCCTGGCGTAACAGGCCGATCGCCAGTCCGGTCTTACCCGTACCCGGATTACCAATAAACACGATGTTCTGTGCCCGGCTGATAAAGTCGAGTCCGGCCAGGCTTTTGATCTGGCTGGTGTTGACCGCGGGTTGTTTGTCGAAGGGGAAGGACTCGATACTCCAGTCCCAGGGTAACTTAGCTTGAGAAATACGGTAGGCGAGTGAGCGTTCCTGACGGTGACGCTGTTCCTCTTGCAGGAGCTGGTAGAGCACCTCGGCGACGGGCAGGCCGTCTTTTTCCGCTGAGTCCAGGGCCCGATCCAAGGCTTGCGCCATACCGTGGAAGCGCAGGGTCGCCAATAATTGCTGGAGTTGATCGCGCATCAATCGACGTCGTCCAGGTCAAAGAAATCCCCGGCCACCTTGTCCAAGATGAGCCGTTCGAGGCGTGCCAGATCGAATAAGCCGTATTGGAGGGCCTGTTTCACCGCGGCCATAAAAGGTTCGGTGGGATAGGTGCGCTGCAGTTCCAGGAGTCTGCGCAGTCGGCTGACACCCCGCCCGGGGGCGCGCTGCCTCAACGCCGCGACATACTGATCCAACAAGGGGTCACGCCCGGTCAGCGCCTGTTCCTGGGGGGAAGGCCCGCTCGGGGTCTTGCCTCTTTGCAGACTGGAGTGATGTGACTTGATAAGATGATCGGTGTGGCGCTTACCGGTCAGGCGCGGATGCTCCGCCACCTGTTGTTGTCCGAGGAAGATCAACACCTGCTGCGGGCGTTTGTGTACGCTGACCTTCTTGCCCAGGAGCCGTTCCGGGACCGAGTATCTATTCGTATCCAGGTGCACGTAGCCCTGGGTATCGACGATTCGATAATGGATCTGGGTGACGGCTGGAATGTGCAGTGGCAACGACAGCAGATGGGGTTTTTCCATCACATAGGCGGCGTTGGCGGTCATCCCCAGTTTTCGCTTGTGTGTCGCATTGGCGGTGTTCTCACACCAGGCACGGGCCTGGGCGTTGAGATCCGTCCAGTCCCCGAAGGTGCGGCCGGCCAGGAAGTTATTTTCTACGTAAGAAAAGGGCCTCTCGATACGGCCCTTGCGATCAGAATGCTTGATGGCATGGGGCACAAACGTCATCCCAAACACCTCACCGAAGGCGACCATCTCGGGGGCGATGAGGGCATCGGGCCCACTGCCACCGGCCACCACCACATGGGTGTTGTCAACAATGCAGCGCGGGCAAGCTCCGTCGAAGAAAAGCAGGGCCTCAGTCAGGAAGGCCTTCGCCTCGAAGCGGGTGAAGGTCGGGTAGTACTGGATGAACAGCAGCCGGCTATAGGCCAGGATCAGGCTGGCGCATTGGGCGGTCACCCGCTTATCTCCCAGCTCAAGCCGATGGGGTGAGGTGTCATGCTGCATCTCCTCGCCCGGTTCGAAGGTATAGATGCCGCTGCGACGTTTGGGCTCACGCAGTTGTTGTTCCCGAAGCAGGCCGGTCAGGGTGCTGTAGGCGATGTCGATATCGTACTCGTCTTTGAGGACCTCCCGGATGCGCACCCCGTTGCCTTTGCAGCGCCGGTAAATCGCCGGCAGCACTGTCATGATGGCCTGGTCTTCGCCGTGCCCCTGTGGCGACTTGGGTTCTGATTTGCGCAATACCCTGCGCACAGTGTTGCGCGAGACTTTCAGCGCCCGGCTGATCTCGCGTATCGCCCGCCCCTGTTGCTGCAATACCAGGATCGCTTCGCGGATCTCATCGGGGATCATGGCGAGTCGCCTCCTCCAAGGCCTGCTCCAGAACTTCAAACCGGCACTTCATCCGCGCAAAGGCCTGCCACAGCCGCTTTCTTGCTGCCGGGGCCTGTTCCGCAGCAAATAATATGGGGACCTGCCCCAGCAAACGCTTGAGGATCTGGGCAACGATCGCCAGATCTTTACACCAACTCCCTTCCGGCCCCTCGGCCAGGCGTTTGGCCTGGGTGGCCGCTTCCCGGGTCGCCAGGGCCTGCAAAAACAGCCCGGGGGCTTGCACCAACCGCTCGCGCTGAACCTGGTTGGCCTGCTGATAGTGGCTATACAGCCGTTTGAGCTCCCGGGTAGACAACGGATGCTGCTCGAGGTGGGCCAACAACAGACGGGCATGGGCGGTGTTGGCGCGCGCCAACGGCACCAGGATACGGCTGGCAGCCCACAGGCTGATCTTGCCCTGCCGAACCGCCTGCAACAGATCGTCCGGCAGGACCTCAAACAGGCTCAGCCGCCGACTCACCCAACTGACATCCCGGTCCAGTGCGGTGGCAATCTCCCGCAGCGAATGGCGCCGCGACAGCTCATAGATCAGGGCCGCTTCTTCGATCGCCTGCCAGGACCGTTCCGGCCCACGCGCCAAACATAACAACACCGCTTCATCCACATCCCGATCCCACACATCTACCCAGACCAGATCCTGGCCCAGGTTCCGCAGGGCTGCCAAGCGCCGATAACCGTCGATCAATACCCAGCGATCATCAGCCGGCACCGCCACCACCGGCATCAGTTGACCCTGGCGTTCGATGGATCCCGTCAGCTTCCGCAGCCGCTGCGGGTCGGCTACCCGCAACGAGGCAAACCGGGTCAGCAACCGGTGGCGTTCAACTCTCAGCACGTTTTCCATGCCCGCTACGCTACCAATCCAATCCCCCGTTGCCTATCAAGTCCTCTCTTTGCAATCACCCCCGGTCGCTGTAACCCTCGGATAATACTTGGATTTCTACTAAGTACGCGTCCATCTTTGCAATCCCCGGCCCCCGCGCCGGTATCATTCGGTAAGTCCCTGATGTCACGGGAATTTTGTCGTTACACACGTCCATCTTTGCAATCGGGACCAGCAAGGGCGCTGTAGCGTTAAAATCTCTGTTTCGGTTCCGTTCCCGCTGTCGTGCACGGTTGCGCGCCGTATAGTCGGGATGGCTCTGACGGTACTTGCGCCAGTAATCGCGATGACGTTCGCACCAGCGCCGCTGCGCCACCGCTTGATTGGCTCGGTAATCCGGATCTCGCCTCAGCTTCTCCCGTTGCCAACGGCGACGCCGTTCCCGCTGACAGGCCGGTTTCGAACAATACTGTTGGTCGGGAACATGCCGGCACGGGCTAAACCGTTCACCACATGCCGCACACCGCTTTCTGCCCATGGGCCACCTCCCGCAGAGAATATCTTCTCCCGCAAGGCTGTGCCGCCGACAACTCCATGGCAACCACCTATTAACGGCGTGGGCTAGTCAGAAAAACTTGAAAACGGAAAATCAGCCGGTGAAAAAAACAGGTGGGTCCGTTTCTATGAGCAAAGGTGGGTCAATTCAGTTGAGCGTCAAGGGTGCATGTCCCGCTCTCACTGACAGATACCTGCCAGTCGTGTTAAGTATCACTGAGAAAGGACTGAAGGACTATA
>CAMYOI010000418.1 GCA_947259955.1 uncultured Gammaproteobacteria bacterium | reverse complement strand
GCCGGCGCCGGCGAGTAGCGGGGTCCAGGGTGGTTTTCACCACCGCATCTCGTTATTCAGTACCGTCCTCAAGTGAGTACTCGCAGTCACCCGCGTCGACATCAGCGCTTGCATGAGTAAATGATCGCGAGGCCGCCCGCGAAACGGCCCTTTGGTGCGGCGCATCACAATGCGATTTCTTATCCCTTGGGCCAGAGTTTGCGGGACGAATTTTCAAAAAGACTAGAAAATCTCAACGATTAGGTTTTTATCTTTTTCAGTGTTTTCAGCTAACAATCAGTAGCTCGAATTACAGGTTCTCTGGCCCGCTTCGGGAGTTCATCTGCGAATAGCGAACGACCGAAACGGGCAAGGTCCGGTCGATCAAGCGCCGTTCTTTGGGCCGGCGGCTTCACGCTAGTAAGGAGCCGGATTAGTGCCCGACAATTTCACAGATTCTATGCCCGCTGAATACTCATTGCAGACGGTCGCCGAGCGACCGCTACAAGCAAGTTACCAATTGAATAGCATAGCATTTTCATTTCATAATCGTTATCTTTTAAGCTCAAGAAGATGCATCGACGTGCGGGGAACAACTCAGATTTCAGAGTAGGAGGAGACATGAAGAATGGGTTAAGAATCCGTGGGTATTACAATGTTTCTGTCTTATCTGTTTTGCGGTCTGCCCTGAGCGCAGCATTTCTTTACATGTGTTCCACCGGAGCAGCGGTTTCTCAGGAGGAGTATGACACCCGGACGCGCAATTTACTCGAGGCTCTAAAGCAAATCGAGAGCACCTCGAAGATCACACCCGAAGACCAGCATCGACTTGAGAAAGCAGAACCGATCGAGCCCGAAGTAATAAAAGAGGTATCTAAGCGGCTGACCGCCGTAGGGCTCGGACCGATCGAATACTGCTGTCACAACAACGGGAAATGTGACTGCAACGGCCGGTGGGACTGCACGCTATGAGTTGGATCTGCGCGGAAGGAACGACGTCATGCAATAGCGATGGTTGCAGTTGCACGGCGTCCGATCCCACGTTTTGTCCCTTCGAAAACTGCTGCGTCGAAGTCCCAGATCCTTGAAGCGCGGCTAGTACGGAAAGGCAGGCCGCACGCCGAACGTGCTTGTGGTCATAGAGAATGGGTGCGCAACCCTCCCGAACTGATGGGAGACCGGTTCGCCTCCAGTACTCTCTTCACCGACCCCCTCCCGCTGGGTGCGGTCCATCCACTTCTCATTGCTATAGAATGAATAGCCACCTACATCCTAACCGAGAAATCTGTGTTGAAATCCGCGCCGTTGTTGTGTGAGTTTCTGCGGGCATTTGCAGAGCGTATCGACTTCCGCACAAACTCTCGTATTGTGAGATGACTGATGACCTCTGCAATGCGTTCAGCGAGGTGATTTTCTTATCAACTTGGAATAGAGTTATTTTTTCACACCCAGAGATTGGATTAAGCCGCACGTACTTAGTAAGCATCGCTCCACAGAAACGCACAGTCTGGCGTCCGAATTTTGAACTGTGGTTTTCTCCACATACTCGATCCGCAGATAAGTGTAGAGTTTTCACCTCGCAATCGCTATTACGAGATACCCCAACGCTTACGCACCGGAAATCTCGTTGGACCTAAAGATAGACATTACGTTGGAGGACGCTATGGAGCTCAGGAGGTTTACAACACACCGCTTTCTATTCTCTTTCACAGTTCTCGCACTGCCGCTCTTGTCGTTTTCGACGGTAGGCTACGGAAAGGATCAGGATCTAAGTGCACTTAAAGAGCATGTCGCGGCCGTCGTGGCCCTCCCCGACAAAGTCATGCCAATCGAGCTTCCCGCTCCAGCAGAGAAGATGTTCGCCTCGCCCGATTGGGAACATATCGGGAAAGTTCCATTAATCGAACCTACACCTGAAGCCATCGCTGAAGCCTCACGAGTCACAGGAAATATCCATGCAGATCCGCAGACTTCTTACGAAGATTTCGACGCGATGTTCGTCGATATGGCAGGCAACGCTTGGATTCGGAGAGGCGCCTCTACTTTGAAAGGACGCCGGGTCAACCTCGAAGAATCCGGTTGGAACCCAGAACAGTACGCCGAAGAATTGGTTCCCACCATGCTCGAAGAGTCGTCAACCAACCCTGTTGCTGCAAACTGGATTCTCTCTCATGCCGACAGGATTCTTGAGAGCACCACCGAAGACGAGGATAAACCGTTTGGCGAAGAAAGCAATTCCCAAATTGGAGGATTTAGCGTGCCAACGCGTGTAAACAAGGTAATCCTTGGTGGAAGTGACGGTATGCAGGTGGTTACCCTCAATAACGTTCTGACCGGATATCCCCGGCGGACGATTGGGAAACTTGGTGGATGCACCGCGACAAAAATCGGGCCGCGGCATGTCATCACAAGCGCACACTGCGCACATAATTGCCGTGGAAGTTGGTTTTCCATATCTGGACTAACGTTCTCTCCGGGGCAAGAAGGCAATCCGAACAACCCTTTCTCTCAAGATCACAACGGAGGTCCGCGTCCAGTCGTAGGGCGCTACGCCCGATCTTGCACGACTGAAAATGATTACGCACTTTTTATCATCCAAGACTCTTCATCGTTTACAAGTCTTGGATGGGTTGGGCGCGCGTGGTGGAACGACCTTAATGCGTACAACGCGAAACAGGTTGAAATATGGGGATACCCATTAGACGGAGAGGTCTGTGCCGCTTCGTTTCTCAATGGTGATGTTTGTGGCGGGTGGATGTATGGAATGACCAGCTATCTTGCTAGCGGTGGACACACTAGTGGGTATCTATATTATTGGCATGACACGCTGCCCGGAATGAGCGGATCGTCGGTTCTCTGGAGAAGCGGATCTGGTGGCTGGTATACGCTGGGCGTTCACAAACGGGGCAATGACTGGGAGGGATATACTATCTCGTCCGACCCGGCTTTCTACAATGTTGGGGCTCGAATGCGAGGCAGCATGTGGAATGATATCTGTGACTGGATTGGAGACCCTAACTACCCGAGCAATTTTGCAAACCACCCATGTGAGTGACTTGAACTCACGTCCGTGCCAACATGACGATCTTTTGTGTAGCCAACTATTCAAAATGCGTTTGGATTACGCGCCGTGAACTCAACCACGAGTCCATCCAACGTGGCTTTCCAATCAGCCATTGAGTGAACAATTTCAGGGAAAAATTCATCGAGGTGCATCGAGCGAGCGGGCGTAGTCGCAACTGGGATAGTTGGTGCTTCGGGGATGTCTGTTCTGCGGAGTGGCGGTTCTCGCCTCACGTCGCGGTCGGTTGCGGCAAAAGCACCCGAAATTAGAAGCCCTAATTTAGCTCCCGAAGTGACCGGTTAGGGCAAGGTCCAGCCGAATAAGTGTCGTTCTTGGGACTGGCGGCTTCACGCCGATAAGCGGCCGGACAATTGCCTGACTATGCCGGGGATTCTATGCCCGCTGAATACTCAAGCAGTCATTCTGGCTTAGCCAAAAACCGCCCAACAACTGATGTCAGTGGATTGATGGCAGCGACTAGAAATCGATTGATTCCGCGACAGGACAGCATCCATGGCAAAGGATCAACAAGTGACTGTCGCTCTGCTGGACCACCAACTGACAATGACTTCACCGTTTCCCTCTTAGACCGAGTCGTGTCATTCGGAATCTTCGACATCAAGATCAATGTAAATTATGATTGCTGTATCGACGCCTCCTGATTACAACTGATTAGAAGTAGCATGCCTTTATCCCGACCCTCACCCGATCTTTTTACATAGAACGCTGTGCAAGAAGTTTTCATCTCCTACTCGCGGAAGGATAAAGCTTTCGTTCAGCGTTTGAGTTCTGCCCTTGAACAAAAAGGCCACCAAACCTGGGTGGACTGGCATGATATTGAGTACGCTGAGGATTGGTGGCAGAAGATTCAGAACGGAATCGAGGGCTCTGATAATTTCGTTTCTATTATTTCCCCGCATTCGGTGCGCTCCAAGTTATGCTTCGATGAAGTGCAATATGCTGATGACTCTAACAAACGCATCATCCCCGTGGTTATTCAAGATATCGATGATCTCGCCGATCAGGAACGAACACATCCGACACCGCCCGGAGGACGATTTCGATTCCGTGTTCGACGTACTACTGGAGACCGTTGGTCGCGAACCGGAAATTGTGCGGATGCACACGCGGCTATTGGTGAATGCTCATGAATGGCTCGCTAACGATCGAAACAACAGCTTCCTGCTGCGCGGCAACAGTCTGCAGCAGGCCCGAACATGGCTGCAATCGGCAGCGGCGAAGAGTCCGGAGCCGACTGCGCTACACAACGAATACATCGCCGCGAGCGGCCAAGCTGAAATCACCCGTCGCCGTCGAACCTGGAGCGCCACGCTGCTGGGCCTTGCTGTTGTCGTGGTCCTGGCGGTAATCGGATTGCAGTTGTCACAAAAACAGGACAGCCTGGATATGACCGAAAAAGCGGACAAGGCCCATAAAAAAGGAGAGATATTTAATGCCCTGTCATACATAGCAGAAGCCAACCAGATCGACGACCCGACCGAATCGGTCGACACCTTGCGCACGATCGCAGGCGCCCCGGGGCCGGTCGCGTTGTTCGTGAGCGACATCCCCGTCGCACGCCTTGCCCTCAGCCCCGATCGGACGCGCATTATCGTAGGCCATGTCGATGGTTCCTTGCGGCTGTGGGATGCAACCAGGGGGGTCGGCTTTTACGACCTCGCGTTGTATACGACACCCGAAAATGAGTGGCATGCAGAGGAGGTCAGCGCCATAGACATTGGACCCAAAGGTCGATACGCGGTCTCAGCGGGATGTGCTAAACATGGCCCAACCAAAAAGAAGAAAGAGGATTCATGCATCTCATCGCAAGTGTTCCTATGGGAGATCGCGGACGATCGTCTCGTCCTTCGGCATAGTCTTGTCGACGCCCGCGATCCTAGGATTCTGAAGGGCAATGTCTATGATGTGGAGTTCAACATCGCACCGCGGAATGAGACAATGCCTGAGGTTGCGATCGCGTTCGAGCGCGCCAACGGGCCCCTTGTACTGACATATTCCTTTAAAAATAATGGTGTGCAGGCGAGGGCCGACGAGTGGATGCGGGATGGTTCGGGCCTTAGCGTTACCGCAGTGACATTCAGGGGTGATGAAATCGTCGCCGGTTACGAGAACGGCAGCCTGCGTTACTGGCAAGGCTCAAACAATGGCGCGCAGAATATCAGCGGTTTCAAGGAACGCGTGACGGACATCGCCATGTCGCCCGCAAGATACGGCCGCGGTAGCCGCCCGGTCCTTGCCTCGTCCGCGGATGGCACGGCGCGAAAAACACTTGCATCGAATAACGATGACCCGGATCCGTATACCTACTCCCTGAATAGCCCAGTCAACGGCATAGCCTACAGCCCGGATGGATTGCTCGCTCTGGCCGCGGTCGAGGATGGCCGACTTGTGCTGATCGACACAGCACAGGGCAAGGTGGAAACGACGTTGCGCTGGCAGCCGGGTGTCGGATTTGAGGATGTTGATTTTGGGGACTTGCTGCCCGATGAAAAAGCATCGACACGGAGCTATGCGATTTCCGGCTCGGCGGACGGAACCGTGATCCTCTGGGACACAGGGCGTACCGACTTAACAACATATAGTGATTCGCAAGCGCTTCTGGATTGGCTGAACAAGCATCGCTTTCTGATTTCATCTGAATGACTGCTCAGGGCAAGGTGCGGGCGTAGCGTGCTCTGGTTGCGAGCGGCAGGAATGTGTCAGGTCCAGTCAATCAGGCCGGCACTGATATTGCCTGAGCTCGACAGGCGGCTGTCACCGCCATAGCGGACCGAGTAAACAGGCGCTAGGCGCGTACCTTCCGCAGCACCGCGTCAGGCGGCAACCGGCCAAAAGCCGACCCTTCTATTTCTCTTCTTACCGGTATGTTCACTACTTTCGTATCGGTAGGACTGTCGACGCTATTCTCGTCTCTCCGCCGTGTTTAAACCGAAAGTCACATCGGGTGCCACCTTCCGCGAGGGTACTCGTCCGCATGAGTCCCCATTGGAAGGTGTCGCTGTATAATTGATCCAGTGCACACACATAGGGGGCGAGTTCCGGGGCTCCTTGCGCCTTAAGGAAGCTCCAAACGGCACACAGAAATTGCCAGAACTGATCCGGCGTGGTGATCACGGACTTGATCGGCAGGGGATCGTTGTTGTCGGCGCTTTTGTGATTGCTTTACCCGGAATCGTACTCGTTTCTGGAAAAGAGTGGAGAACCATAGCCAGTGGATCAGTCGAGTAGCATACCAAGGGATTGATTCGACATACTTCGCCGTTAAGGCATAGGCAAGTTCCCCGGCCTCATGCACAGAGTGTCCATTCTTTGCTAGGGCTCGATGAAATGCGAGAAACCAACCAGTTGCTGTAACGAATTGTGAGAACGGTTGCCTTCCCTGAAGGTCAGGAAGCTCGGGTAGGAGTCGGGTATATTCTTGGCGTGCCTGGGTGATCAAGTTGTGCGCCAACGACCGACCATATCGAGCTTCCAGAATACCCTGGGCCCGTCTAGCAGCGCGATCGAAACCCCGCAAAAATCTCTTGGTATGCCACTGGTTGTGTTTCGTCTTTTTGCCTCTCTTTCTAACGTTCTATGACTGCACAGGGGGGTCGCCTTTCACAACGGACCCAAAGTCCGTCCTGAGGTTGCGGTTCTGCCATTAGCCAACCCCGTATCTTTGACGAGATTAATGGTATAAGACAGACGACCAGAAAAGTATCTTTGCTCGATAAACCCTACCTCCCGCGCGAGTCGACGAACACGAGCCACAGGCTGATAGTGTGGATCAGGCAGTGCCTCCGTCACGGAAAGTATCCCGCCCGCCCGCAGTGAACTATGTATCTCTTTGAGCGCCGCAAGTTTGTCGGGGACCTCGCCCAGTACAGCCACGAGA
>CAMYOI010000417.1 GCA_947259955.1 uncultured Gammaproteobacteria bacterium | reverse complement strand
CACGTGAATAAAATCGTAAGAATAATTTGTCGAGACATATTTATTGCGTTCCAGTTAGGGTGATTTGCCAAGATCAGGTGACATTAATTCTGTCATAAACACAGGGTTGCGGATTAAATCACATGCCTGTCCCTGCAGATACATGTAAAGGCCAGATTTAGGTATGGAGGAGCCCTTCGCGCTACCAACCCCGAGTGGCCGGTATTGGCCGGGTGCTGACGGACAAGGATGAGTAATATCTAGGTTTTCAAGCCTGTTTTCTCGGTCCGCTTTGACGGGGACAACCGCCTTTCGATAATGATCCGTAGCAGGAAATATAAGCGTTTCCCAACAGGCTGGACCCGGCCCGATGGGGTCGTTCATGACTTATAGTGCGAAAGTTTGGTCTCGGTCGTACAGCGGACATTTCCCTTGTAACATCTTAAGAGTCAGTTCATCGTCTGAGTTCAACTTCCACCGAATATCTGGACAGTTGCGGCAGGATCACGAGTGGCGGATGTTTAGTTTCATTTTGGATTTCTAACTATTAACCAGTATCGGGCAATGTCCTTGATGATATTAGCTGGTTTCTAATACCGTTACTTTAAAATCGTGGCTCGCCCCTAATCTATCCTCTTTCAATGAGGCGTTCGCGATGTATGCAGCGCGCACGCTCTTGGCGCGGTAGAGCGCAGCGTCAGCCGCCCGCAGCAGGCCTGAAGACATTTTGTCTGATGGCGTGAGTTTGGCGCTCACGACTCCTGTGCTGATTGTGAGTGCCCCTTGAACATTGGGCGAACTGTGTTGAATTTTGAGCGCCTTGGCAGCGTTTTGCATTTTGTTTGCAACATCGTGTGCACCACGCGCATCGGTATTTGGCAATAAGACCACAAATTCGTCTCCTCCATAGCGGGCGACAAAATCGCCAGGGCGACGTGCATTGTTACGCAGAGTCTGGGCTATCCTGGTGAGGCAGATATCGCCGTATTGGTGTCCGAAGTTGTCGTTGTATTCCTTAAAATTATCGACGTCGATCATCACTATGGAAAGTGACTCAGAGTTTCGGATTGCCCGCCGCAACTCGCGTTGATAGACCACATCGAAACATCGACGGTTTGGGATCCCCGTCAAACCATCACTCAGCGAGAGCTGCTGGAATACCTTGCTCGCTCGGGTCAGCTCCGACACTGATGCCCGAATACGTCTCACCGCTGGGCGGAAGATGAACGCGGCTTCAAGCGCTAATATGAGGAGTGCACTCGCCATCAGCAATAGTTCGATCCGTTGCAGTTTGGCTACACGTGCTGCGGCTTCTTTCTCGTAGACATGGACGATTCGATCCATAGTGTCCAGAAAGCTGCCTTCGTGGCGAAGCACCGTGAGAACCTGTGGATCTAAATCGATGGGAGTAGCGTCCGTCGCCTCGCCCATCGTAACCACTTCCTCCGCGACCGCTTTCATTGCAATAAAATGTGGCTCGAGACTCACAAATAGCACTTGGATTTCCGGATTATTTTTGCCCGGTAGTCCTAGTCCCACATCACCGTATCGCAGGCCGTCGTGGGATCTTTTCCAAAGGGCGATATCTCTCTGTAGAGTCACGGTACGCGCACGCAAACGGTCGATGTCTGTTTCGCGCTCCGCGGTAAGCACGTGGGCATGGATCCTCTGCGATAGCATGCGCTGTCGTCCGGCGATATTAATCGTGCGCGCATCCTGCTCCTGCTGCATAAGCGAGAATTGAACCAGAACCTGTCCTGTCACGATCAATGCCGCCACAAGGCTTAGGGCGAGCACATAGCGAACAGTGAATACCCTCGCTGGATCGCTTTCGTTCGATTCGTTCTTTTGCGCTTCTTGCTGGTTTCGTCGATTGTTCAAGTCGTATTCCCGCTCAGGGTGGCGCGATCCGCGCGTCCCAGTGAAACAAGACTGCTAGCCTTTTTCACCGGCTATTGATGCGGTGTCCGAAACGGCCCACGTAGGACACTACACAGTGGTCTCCGCCGTCTTCGTTTGGCAACGAATGCCCGTGTGAAGACTGTGCATTATCAAAACATAGACCATGATGTAACGAAAATCGCACTGTCGTTCTCGGTGCAACTCGTTTCAACGTCCCGGAGAAGACGTTTGGCTACTTCTGGGCGACAGATGACATTCCATGACCCCCAATTAGTCTGAGAAATCCGTCATTAGGCTACACCGGTGTGGGTGGCCTCGTCCCGGCGTTGCTAATTGATGGGACGACGAAGTGGTTCCACGGTCAGGCTCGATTGATTTGTCCCTCAGACGAAGATTAGTGCTGGTTTAAGGATCGTCCTTCGGGAAGTTGCCATTGCTCGTTGCAGTCTCGCTACGCGTTACGCGTTTAACCTCGATGCGTTAGTTGGTATTGAGAAAATGCGAATGATTGTGCCACTCTACAGGTAGGGCGTTTTATTAACGAGACACCTGACGTTATCTCCCTTACATGTTAATTTGTGTCATGGCCATAAAGGGAACGACTAGTGTGTACACCAGCCCTTCAAAGATCAAAGTTTCGATATGCCCGAATGGCGGGAACTCGCCGGTTCCCGCCTATTGCAGCGCAGCAATCGACCCCGACTTTCACGTTTGAGCTAACGGCAGCAATGAGTAAATTGTGTTGAAAAAGTCCGTAACTAGAAATATGGGCATTCACGATGAAACGTACAGGCGTGTACTTTCCAATTTTCAGCGTTAAAACCATATTTATGCGGCTGTGGGTGCCAACAAAATTGTGATTTATGGAGCGTTTTCGAAAGTAGCGACTTTTTCAACACAATCAGTATAAAGCGGGCGAAAATATCTTGATATTCTCAATCACCGACTGCCCGCTGATGGCCGGTTGCTGTCTGACGCGGTGCAACAATCTACCGCTGCATTCTCGCTTTTGCGACAGGCGGCTTTGAGTATGGAGGAGCCCTTCGTGCTACTTACCCCGAGTGGCCGGTGTTGGCCGGGTCCCGCCTGATGCGGTGCAGATAAACCTACACGCGCAAACTCATATTGCTCGGTCCGCTATGGCGCGGACACCCGCCGGTCGAGCTCAGGCAATACCAGTACTGGCCCGATAGATTGGATCTCGGCACATTATTGCCGGTCGCAACCAGAGTACGCTACACCCGCACCTTCCCCAATATGCCTTTTGAATCAGTGTGCCACAAAGCCGACATTCTAGCCGAGTTGCTGCGTTTAGGGCCTAGTCTATACTGCATGAGACGAGGAGTTGTGAATACTTTGTCGGGAGGTATTAAGGACACGATACGAGTCTTGGTCCCTTAGAACTCCCTGAAACTGTCCTGGTAATGCAAGCCAATGCATTGAACATATTGGTAGCGATCTTGTTACAGAACCCAATGGCTGATAAGAAAAAAGACATTAGGTCCTCTATTAGTATCGTGCGTCATATGAGCCTTAAACACTATCTCGTAACCAAGACTATAGTTTTTCTGCTGGTGACGGGGTTTATTGCGCCTGCCTATCCGGCAGATAGCGATGAAAGTGAAAGTGACGTTTATATTCTAATCGATCTTGATGATTGCTTTCAATCACTCGACAGACTATTAGAACCAGAAAATATCGAGAGAATGCGAAACGGAAGAGAAGAGGATATGAATCGTTACCACCACGGCTTTGGGACCTGGTTGCGAAACAATTGGGGCTTGTGGGGTGGTTCTCATTTGGCCAGATGGTTTAGTGATAGAGGCATCTACCACCCTGATGATATGTCGGGAATAATACTGCGCTCTTATTGGCGTTATTTAAACAAACAACCCATTAGACTAGATGAGCAGATTCGGCAGTACCAAGAATACTGGAAGAATTTAGAGAGTAAGAAAAGTGCAGCGTAACAAAGCGCCCCAGTCCGACAAAGTCAATCTAACACTCCACATCAGGGCTTGCGGTCCCATGATATTCTCCCGTTAACTTCCCGCCATCACGGCCTAATTAACTCCATCAATCCGTCCTTGTCTTCGAAGGCTACCGTTTCCTCCAATTCTGGAGATATCCACCAAGTACGCGTATCCCATTTATCTTTACATTCTAATTTAAAGGTATCGTACTCACCCGCTGGTACATTTACCCGAACCTGTTT
>CAMYOI010000416.1 GCA_947259955.1 uncultured Gammaproteobacteria bacterium | reverse complement strand
TATTTCATCGAATTCGAATACGAGCGGCAGACCAGTCTCTCGAACGCTCACATGGCGTCACGGTTGCGACAAGGCGTCGAGTACTTTTGACTGGAAGTGGTGCACGGCGTGCTCGTTCAGATGGGGTCTGTCCTGGTTGACTATGAAGCGGCCCTGCGAGTAGCCCTTGCTGTGGAGTCCCTTCTGCACGCTCTCGCACAGTGGAATATCTTCCTCACGTACTACTTTCATGAAATCGATCACGGCCTGCTCCTCCGCAGTGGGAGGGTCATTGGGAAAGAACCACTCCACAAGCTGAACCGTGTGTTCGGCGTTGACTGGAAGATGATAGAAAATGTTCAGGTTGCCGCCCGGAAACACTTCGAGGCAGACGTTCGGCCAGATCATCCAGCCGCCAAACTCGTTGGGTTTGCCGTTTTTTCCGCCATCCACCGAATATCCCTGCTTGTCACCCTTGTCGCGGCTGCGGTGGCTGTGAAAATTGTCGCGGACCTCGATCCGGTAACTCGTCATGTCCAGCGCTTGTGTGCTGAGAGATTTGTGCTGGTTGGGGCAGTGATAGCATTCAGAGAAATTCTCCACCGAATTCTTCCAGTTCGCGGCAAGCGGATACTCCTTGCGGTAGACGCATTTCAGTTTTTCGGCATTCGGCGAAAACGCATGGATCTCATCCTCGAGGCCGGCATAGCTCCGTGACAGTGGCGTGGCATCGGGGTCCATGTTGATGAAGATAAATCCACACATCAATTCCAGGCGAACGGGTTTAAGGCCGAAATTCGCCGGATCGAAATCCGGCAGGTGCTCGCTCCCGTGCGCACGATACAGTCGGCCGTCCAGCTTGTAGGACCATGTGTGGTAAGGACATACGATCCGGTTTTTCATCGTGCCGCGCCCTTCCGCAAGCCGGTGCGCACGGTGCTGGCAGACGTTGTAGAACGCCCTCAACCGTCCATCTTCTCCTCTCACCGCAAGGATGCTCTGGTTTCCCAGGTCGCGTACCATGAAATCCCCGCGCTCAGGCAGCATGGAAACGTGGCCCATGTATTGCCAGGTGCGGTAGAAGATCGCCGGGAACTCGCGTGCATAAATTTCCGGGTCATAGTAGTAGTTCCCGGGGAGTGTGTATGACTTCGCCGGGTCGCTGACGAAATTGGGTACTTTCGATATCACTTGAAAAGTGTCTTCCGATTCAGAGCTTATAAGAAAGCGGTACAGCCGCCCTGGTCCTATGCGCCGGCTGCGAGTCGGGATTATACTTTTTTCTTTTGCCAGGTGAATGAGGGAACTAATGACCATGCATGAAAAAGTGGTAATCGTAACTGGCGGAAACTCCGGGATCGGACGGGGCATAGTCCATCGTTTTGCCGAGGAGCAGGCCAATGTGGCGTTTGTTGGGCGGGACGAGAGCAAGGGCGAGGCCGTGGCGGCGGAACTGCGGGCGCTGGGCCGGAGCGGTACATTTTACGCTGTCGATCTGGCAAGTGAGCACGATGTGGCGGAATTTGTCCGTGATGTACGCGACCGATTCGGACGTATCGATATCGTCGTGAATAATGCGGGTGTGGGTAGCCGGCGCTGCGGCGTCGAGAAACCTGATCCGCCGGGGATTCGATGGGACAAGCTGCGTGGTCCGAACCTGGACGGGACCTATTTTGTAAGTGCCTATACCCTTCCCGTGTTGGCTGAAGGCGGCGGTGGATCGATGGTAAACATATCGTCGACCGCGACCCTGCACGGAAACTGGGGATTGTACGGTGTAGCCAAGTCCGCTGTGGAGGCGCTGACCCGGTCGTTTGCAGTGGAAGGGGCTCCTCACGGGGTGCGGGTCAACGGAGTCAGCCCCGGTTGGATCGAGACGGAACAGGACGAGACGCTGCCGTCGGCGGGTACGGTCGATGGTTCATGGGCCATGGAACCGTCACTTCTGCGGCGTACGGGGACGCCGCGGGAGATCGCCAACGCGGTGCTTTTTCTGGCCTCGGACGAGGCATCTTTCATCACCGGGCAGACACTGGTTGTCGATGGTGGGCTCACGATTACCGACTACCCGTCGCAGCCGATGCTGTCGAAAGTAGGGCACAGACTATTTTCCGGATCGGGCCGGTAGACTGCGTGAATTCGGTATCGCGGCCCTGGTTCGACAATATTTACGACGGCGGCGGCCTTCACCGTTGCGCACGGTAACCGACCCGTAGTATTTTCCATGCGCAACTTGAACATCGGAGAGCGCGCAATGGATAAAGCCAGGATCAAATCATTCGTCGAGCACATATTTTCCGATATGGCGGGCGCCATGACGGCTGGTCTGGGTTACGTCGGCGTACAGACCGGTCTGTTTAGCGTTATGCAGGGACAGGGGATGATGACCCTCGACCGGATCGTCGGCGCTTCAGGGCTTCAACCACGCTACGTAGAAGAGTGGCTGAAGGGCATGGTGTGCGCGGGATACCTGGAGTACGAGCCGGATCGTCAGACCTTCGAACTGCCCGACGAGCACGCGTTTCTTCTGGCCTCGGACGGAACCGATCATTTCGCCGGCGCCATGTTCGCCATGGCTCCGGCGCTGCTTAGGGTGGCACCGCAGGTCGCAGAGTCTTTTCGAAAAGGCGGGGGGGTCCATTTCGACGACTATGGTGATGAAGGAATCGAAGCCCTCGATCTGATCAATCGGGGCAACTACGAGAACAGGCTGGTCAACTACTGGTTGCCGACCATGCCGGACGTCGTTACAAATCTGGAGTCCGGCGGCCGGGTTCTCGACGTGGGCTGTGGAACGGGACGCGCGGCGATGATCATGGCGGCGGCCTTTCCCGAATCCAGCTTTAACGGCATCGATCTAAACAGGGAATCCATCGATCGGGCAAAAGTAATGGCGTCGGAAAAGGGTATTGCCGGCAGATCGACATTTCAGGTGGCGGCCGTCGAGGAGTTGGAAAGCAGCCCGAGCTATGACCTGATTATGGCTTTCGACTGTGTCCACGATTTTTCCGACCCGGTCAATACCCTGATCGAGATCCGCAAGCGCCTGAAGTCGGGCGGGACGTTCTTCGTGATCGAACCCAGGGCGGCGGACAAGCTCGAGGACAATAAACATGCCGTCGGTGCCATGTTCTATGGTTACAGCGTATTTCACTGCATGACGCAGTCCCTGGCAAACGGTGGACCGGGACTTGGAACGTGCATGGGGCCGGCCCGGACCGAGTCGCTGATGCGCGAGGCGGGATTTTCAGAATTCACTCAGCTCGCCATCAAGAGCCAGGTCAACCTTTTTTACGCGATCAGATGATCAGAAAATAGACACGGGCACACGACGAAGGTATACCGAAACCGAAAAAGCGCCGCTGTACTCGGCTTAAAGGTAGCCGTCAGGAATCCGCCAACGCCTTGACGGGATATGGGTCGGTAGCGGTTGGCTCCGGCTGCCTGCGCCGCCTGGCGTTGAGCAGCTGCCTGTGCAGTATGTATAGATTGCCAGAGATCAACAGTGTGATCCCGAGTACGGTATTCGCCGAAGGCACCTCGGACCAGAACAGATATCCGAACAACACGGCCCAAATGATGTAGGTGTACTCGAACGGTGCCACGGTGCTTGCGGGCGCGCTCAGATAGGCCTTGTTGAGGAAGTAAAAACCCAGGGCCGCGTTGATACCGAGCGCAATCATGAGCATCAAACCCGCACGGTCGTCGATCGTCCAAGACCGGAGCAGGAACGCGAGCGACGGGTGATTCGCTTCGAGCTGCGATCCGAACACGGCAACCGCCAGGCTGACCGCGACGCCGCCGAGCAGGTGGGCGAGGGTAAAGTAGAACGTCACGGTCCAGGGTTTGTCCTCGGGCCCGATGTAGCGTGCGATGATGCTATTCAACGCGTAGGTCAGTGCGGCCAGGGCGGCGAACGCCACCGCGATGTTGGCCATCTGCCCCCCTGGTCCTATCACCAGCAGAACCCCGGCGAATCCAATCAAAACCGCCAGCCAACGGCGGATCCCGACGGCTTCACCGAGCAGCAGGGCCGACAGCACGGTGACGAAGATAGGTGCGGTAAACGTAATGGCGACCATATCGGCAAGGGGCATTGAGGCAACCGCCATGTAATA
>CAMYOI010000415.1 GCA_947259955.1 uncultured Gammaproteobacteria bacterium | reverse complement strand
CAGGAAATGGGTGCCTGTCTTGCTCTCTTCCCCATCTCTGGCAGCCTTCCCCATAAGGGCTAACGGGTCGGCCTGCGCAACGTCCTTTTCGAGGATTGCTCAGCGTTCACTCGCGTTACGGCCTGCACACTCGCTGAATCACCTAAAGTGATCCGTTACATCGAAGGCTTCAGCCATTTCGTTACCTCCATAGCTGCTCCGATTACTTCCGGCTGGAGCAAAAGTTGCCGGGTGGGTCTCTCACCCACTGGGAAACGCCGCCTTTCCACGGCGCACGCCCAGTGCAGACATACGGTCAATGTGAACACAAAGCAAAAAGAAACCCGCAGAAGCGGGTTCTTCTGTTGTGATTTAGATGGGATCGTAAATCATTCCTGTTTCTCGTCGAGTCCATACTTCTCGTTGATCTCGTCATAGGTAGGCTGAATTACGTCCTTCACATCAAGTTTGCCGCCCGCGATCAGGTCTGAATAAGGAATCCTGATACTTGGATCGGGTGCCTGCGGTTTCTCGGTTGCTGGAGGTGGCCAGACAGCTTCGTCGACAACCGCTATCCGCACGCGAACATCATCTTTGGTGATGTTCCACACCATGTAATCTTCGGCGAGACTCAGCGGGCCATCGTAGGTCGTCCGTATGCGTTCACTGATCGCCCCTGTGGTGTCGAAGTCATTGAAGAAGTGGTAGGCCACAGCCATTCTTGGCTTGATACGCGACATCACTTTGCCAAACGCTTCAGGTGCAGTGTGGATCTGGGTGCCCACCGCGAGCGCACTTTGTGGTGTGAACTTGAACTTGGTGATCATGTCCGGCACGGCAATGAAACACTCGTGAATCGCCAGGTCGGCATCCTTCGCGTACTCGTCATACCATACCACTTGTTTGGAAACGTATCACCGCCGAACACGAATTTGAGACCGTTCCACTCCAGACTGAAACTCACCGGACCGTCGAGAGAATGGATGGCGGGGAAGGACCGAATCGTCACGCCGTTCTCCTGATAGACGATCTGATTCATGCCTTTGTAGTCAAACTCGTTGGCCTCAATATGGTATCCACGTGGATCGGTGAGCCCCTGGCGGCCGTCAAGATCCCAGGTAAGAGCTTTTCGCAAATGCTCTATCGCGTACTTCGTGCCCCGCTCCGGTGTATCACCGCTCGGCCCCCAGACGCGCAACGGTTTCTGGCGGCCAGCCAGCGCGCCACCGACAAACAACGCGTCCAGATCACCGAAATGGTCGGTATGCAGATGGCTCAAGAACACCTTATCGAGATAGTTGTAGGGAATCTGAAGGGCTGCAATGCGCTCTGCCGACCCGGTCCCGATATCGAAGATAAACTTGTCACCGTTGCCCAGTTCGAGCAGCCAGCACGACGCCGCTTGTTTCGGACGCGCCGTGGGCATACCGGTGCCGCAGGCAATCAAACGCATTTCGTTACGCTGAAGGTCTTCACTGTTGGGCGAGTAGAAATCTCGAGCGCGTGCCTTGACCGGAGAGAATTCTGGTGTACTCTCAGCTGCGAACGACACACTTAGCGGACCGGCGATTGTTCCTTCACGCCCGTCTGAGTGTCCCCATAAATAGAGCATCACGGCTACCAGGGCCATGGATGCTAGAACAAATATTCTCTTCGTTGTCATTATTTATCTCTTTAGTTAGGGAAAGAGTTCCTTTGTCTGGCTAGGGACTCACTTCTGGGCCGAGGATTATATGCTATCAGGTAACCTGATTTTCTTTTTAGTATTCGTGGCAATAACTGGATGTCCGAGTTGGGTGTGCGCCATGAAAAGGCGGCGTTTCCCAGTGGGTTTTCATGTTCTGGCTTATAACCTGAAGCGGGTGATGAACATTATGGGAATCAGACCTTTGATTCAGGCGATGCAGGCATAACAATCCGACTTTCGGTCGCGCTCACTTCAGCAAACATACGAATACGGTTTACAGAGAAACCGAGTGGCATTTATTGTAAATTCAAAATTACTGACTTTTCACACGGCCTCTACTCGTTGCGGACGTTCGCTAGAAAGGGAAAATCTGGGCCGATTGTTGCACTGCAATGTGTCGCTATCGGCCAAATCCGGACCTAACTTAACTAATCGTTGTTTTATTTAAGTCTCGGTCCTATCGCGAACAGGCGGCCTACTGCTATTTGAAACTGGGCGTGCGTCTTAGCGTGTCCGAGGGCAGCTCACCGAATAACATCCGATAGTCATGCGCAAATTGACCCATATGCCAGAATCCCCACTCGTTAGCCGCATCGGCGACTCGTGTAGTAGCAGAATAGTCTGACAAAATCTCTCGCACGCCCATTAACCGGCGCCGAATCAGGTATGCCTTTGGTCCGATTCCGAAGCGTTCCTGGAATGCACGATCAAGAGTTCGCAAGGATATCCCGGTATTCATGCTAATTTCGTTTACGGTGACAGAGCCGTATCTGTTGTCTTCGATGTAATCAAGTGCGGTAGCTATCGCGCGAGAACGGGCTGGAAGGCTGATCTTTTCATTGAAACCGGCGTCTGTAAGAGTTGCGTTAAGCAATTCCAACGTAACCGCCGATTCTTGCTCCTCGTCGAGGCAAGGTTGTTCGGCATCGAGCAGTTGTCTAAGCAACATACGCAGTGATCGAACGGAATTGTCTCCCCGCACGACAGATCCCGCCTGCGGTTCCGACAGGTGGTCGGGTACTGGCAAGCGAAGGGTCTCGGACACCTGCTGCAAGTAGTCCTCTCTAATGGAGAACACAACGGCCTCGAAACCACATTGTGACACGCAGTCGAATCCGGATGCATGATTGAAGTTCATGATTGCGGGCGAGTCGATAGGCCGTGCGTACCAATCCAGCGAACCGTTAAGCGGTGTACCAAAGGTCAGCGTACCAGAGGGCGCCGAACCCCGTTGGTGATAACTGCGCTTAAACCCTACCCTGACTAGGGCAACGTTTCGTCCGACTCGTATCTGAGCCGGAATCTCCTCCGGCCCAGGATCCAACTGTCGAAAATCGATGTCCCACCCGATCATGCGCCCCAAAGCGCTGACATCGCTGAACCGCGACTGCCTTGAAGCTGTTGGCTGGCCAAGTGATTTCTCGGACATAACCCTTTTTTTGGCTGGTTATTGATGTGGCGATATGGACACGGCCAGTATATTACCGGCAATCATAATTATAACGGGTAATTCGTTCGGATAACGCATTCCCAATCTGGAACTGCTGATGGTGAATATGAAAAGAACCAGCAATGCCGCGCATGGTATCGTCCGCGGGCGGCCACCGTTGCCGTCCAATGTCGCTCGGCGAATAAGAGTGGTCACTTTCGTCACTGCGCGGGAAAAGGCCATGTTGGACGACTTGGCGGATAGTCGATTGACCTCTCTCTCTGGAATCTGTCACGAATTGATCACCCAGGCACTAAGGGAACACTCCGGGGACTGAAGCAGTAACTTATCTACGTGGGGTATCACAATGTATCGAAGAATCTTTACCGCATTATCTCTAAGTTTTGTCATGGTAGTCGGGCTGTTCGGATTATCTTTGAGTTTACAGGAACGTGCTGCGGCGGTTTCTCAAGACGGAACCAACGCGGACTGGTCCCCGACCAAACGTTACCCCTCACATGAGGTTTATTTCCCTGGCACTGAGGAGCTTGGGCCTGAAGAGATGCGGGTTATTGCCTGCGGTTCCGGGATGCCGATGCCACGCGTCAAACAAGCGGCTGCATGCTTCCTGATCGAACTTGGCAATGGGGATAAGTTTATCTTCGACGTCGGTACGGGTGCCTTTACGACTCTGTATGCGCTCGGCATGCCTTTGGACTACATGACTAAAATCTTCCTCAGTCACCAGCACGCCGATCACATGGGGGACCTACCCACGTTCTGGATATACGGCATGCAGAACGGGCGATCCAAGCCGCTTGATGTGTGGGGGCCCGGTGGAGGTGGTATGCCGGAGAGCTGGGGCACGAAATCCGCCGTTGACGGCATCTTGAAGTTTTACAACTGGATGCTGGAGACCAGTAAGGGCGCTCTCGACACCCGGTCGCTGTCAATCAATGTTCATGAGTTCGACTGGTCAAAGGTCAACAACGTGATTTATGACGAAAACGGCGTTGTGATCCGCACCATTCCGGCCATCCACCTCGAAGGTTCGGTCAGTTTCATCTTGGAGTGGAAGGGCATGAAGCTCGCATTTTCGGGCGACACGTTGGCAAACCGTTGGTGGACCGAACATGCCAAGGGCGCGGATATCGCGATACATGAGAGCTTTTTACCGAACGACTACTTCGTCACCCGATACAAGTTCCAGCCCGGAGAGGCGATTTACGTGAGTACGCTGGTCCATACGACCGCAGAGGTATTCGGCAAGATCATGGCCCTGACCGAACCCAAGCATGCCGTTGCCTACCACTTCCAAAACGACCCGGACACGCTGCCGGCAGTCGTGACCGCGGTGCGTCTGAATTATGACGGGCCGGTGGATTTCGCCGTGGACGGTATGGTTTGGAATGTCACCAAGGCGGGCGTCCGCACGCGTGTTGCCGTACTCAATACGCAGCCCTATCCGCCGCCGTCAGTAGTGGAGAGGCAGCAAACGGCGCCTGGCGGCGAGAAGTATGAAACGCCGGAGTGGATCATGCAGGGTTATGCGTGGGAGACGTTGCCTGTCATGGATAAGGTGCATGAAGACTTCAATAAGAAGTTCGGTACAGACTTCAAGTTTCCATTGAAACCCAAAGAATGATTAACTATTCCTGCTAGGCTAAGGTAGTTTCAGTGGGATGCTTTAGCACCCCCTTTCTTTTCGCCCTTATGTCCGGAAGGGGTCGGTTGCCGCCTGTGCGGCGCATCGAATTACTTCTCCAATCTTAAAAACCAACAGGCAGTTGACAGATTCATTGCGGACCGTCGAAATTAGAGTTTTTGTATCAGATTTCGACGGAAACGTACTGGTGTTCTCGGCCAATTCCCGTAT
>CAMYOI010000414.1 GCA_947259955.1 uncultured Gammaproteobacteria bacterium | reverse complement strand
CGCCCTGCGCGATCCAGTCCCCCCAGCACCCGAATTTCTTCGGCGCTGAGGTAAGGCGGGCCGGTCAAAGGCATGCGCGGCTGGCTGGTGCCACGGATGCGGCGTACCAGTTCGCTGTCTCCCGGGGAACCCGGCACCACCACGGGACCGTCTTGACCACCACGGGAAATGCTGTCATCGCTGTCCAAACGTAAACCTTTGGGTGGATTCGTGCCGCTGTGACAGACAACGCAATGTTGCCGAAATATTGGTTCGACTTCCGCATAGGAGACTTCGGTCTGCGCCCCTAGGGGCAGGGCGGACGACAGCAGAACGGTGGCCACCCAAGCCCTGACTTCAAGACTCCGGTTGACCATGGCTACTCCAGTAACAACACCTGAGTGTCAGCAGCATCACGCAACTTCTCAACTTGGTTTTCCAGCGATACCTGCTGCTTCGATTACCGTCCAACTCACTAAAGATAAATGGAGTCACATACAATCCGCAGCCAGTGTAAGACGGGTTTTCTCCAAGCAGTGTGAGACATTGGCATCACGGTGAGAGAATCACATGGTTCGACAAGATAACATACCTCTGACGTTGGCGCCGAGCCTCAACGAAGCAGTTCCTCTAGTCAAGTAAATTGTTTGAAAAGTACAGCCATCTGGTAAATTGCGGGCGTACCATGAGCAGGTCGCGAAACTGCAGTAACGGGTCGTCTCCGGACCGAGGTATTGCACCGCAACAACTCGTTTCTAACACCGTGAGGAAGGTCGGCTTCGGGCAAGGTCCAGCCGAATAAGCGTCGTTCTTGGGACTGGCGGCTTCATGCCGGTAAGCGGCCACAACATTTCCCAAAATCTTAACAATTCTACGTCTGGAATATACTCATTCCGGACATTTGGGAATTTATTGACTTAGGCTGTTCACGAACCCCTTTATAGCGGACATTAGAGTAAAGAACGGCTGCCATTGTGTCGATTAATTGACGCAGTTCACTTAGATAGCAGGTGCTTTATACTTCCTTCTTTGTGGTTAGTCGACGTCCTCCTGCAGTTCCGTTTCTTCCGGTTCCACCATTTCCAACTGTTCCATCAGGTTAATGGCTACAGTGACAAAATCCGAGTCGGTGATAATGCCGATCAGGATTCCATCGCGTACCACGGGAAGACAACCGATGCGGTGACGCTGCATATGCAGGGCGGCACCGCGCAAACTCGCATGCTCATCGGTGGTGGTTGGGTCCAGCGTCATCACGGAGGATATCGCGATCCGTGATTCTATCGCTTCTGCTTCCTCGGTATGGGGCAGCAATATAGAGTCCACCCCAGCCAGCACGTCCCGCTGGGACAGTAGTCCTTCCAGGCGTTGGTCTTCGGCGACAACCGGGATGTGGTGTACATTGTGCTCTGCCATGAGCTTGCGGGCATCTTGCAGACTGTCGTCCGGCGCCAGTGTGTATATATCTGTGGTCATGATATCGATAACCTTAAACATCTCTTTTCCTCAATCGGTGTCATCGTTACTTGGTACCTGCGCTTGAGCGGCGAATCAATCACCTTGAAAGATCAGCGTGCCAGAATCCCTCTAATACTCCGCGGTCCGGTCAATGTATGGGTGTCTCCTGCTTCAAATCAAAACCTCTCCGGTATCACATTCCTCTGCGAACTCATCCAAGAACTCTCATTTTTCCATCAAAAGTTCAAGCCCATCGGTGCATGCTTGACTTAATAAGCGGCCCTTATAAGGGGCTTCTTCTTGCCCGGGCATTTTATCCCAGCCTTCTTTTTCGATTAATTTATATCTTTCATAGGAACGTAATTCCTTTAATTCATTAAGTTTCTCTTGAGGGTTCGGTTGCTTCATGAATTGGGCGACGCAGATCGCTGCCTGACTCGCCAAGAGCGCCTCATCGGTAATCCTTTGGGTACCGCCAGCGGTTGTCCAACCACCCCACACAAAACCAATGATGATTGCGATGACTCCCCCCCCACAGCGCCCCAAATTGCAGACTGTACGGTGTTCTTGGTTTCTGGTTTCATTTGATACTCCTCTCATATAAGTTTAAGTTTTAAGTACCACGCCCGTTCGCTACTTTGCTTCTACAGACGAAACTAGAAGCCGGCCCCCGCTGGAAGTCCGTGCCCACAGAGGAGGTAACTGCCAAAGACACGGGCCCGTAAAGACTAACATGGAGACTAATGGGTGAAATTCACCCTCTGGAACAATTAGCACGCTAAAAACGGAACCTCAATAATTCAAATCCCTAGATAGCCAAAAAGTACCGAAAGAAGGAAGCGCGAGTGACCGGTTTGGGCACTTTGCTGCCGGTCAAGCGTTGTTCCTATTGCGCTTGCTGCGAATCGATCTCAGCGAAATATCAACATCGTTCATAAGAAAACACTTCTTGTCCGTTATGTGGCGCTTTCCAGCCGTTCATAAAACCTGATCATTCACTGGTATTGCCGTATCCTAGAAAGCGCCCTGACTGCCAGGCTGCAGCAATATATCAGCAGGTGTGATTTTCCGCTGTATACTCTTGATGCGGACCGTCGCAGAATCAGGACGAACTGGCGCTTACGACCCAATCCGTCATTGCCAGTCATTCCACTCTGGATGTACAGGCACTAAAACCATGCATCCGAACCTGTTTCGTGACAGAGTCCCTACGCTAACTATTTGCAGTGAAGGCGCGTTGTTGCAGAAATCTCTACGGCGACTGCCAAGGTGAGCGGGCGCAGTGGGTACGAGCTGGTCCAGGCAATGGTTACCGTTCTACAGCCCGGAAATGCACCGGGTCCCTGAGGTTCTGCAGCTCTCTATAATAGTAGAGCGGGGTAGGCCGTTTTCCCTTGAACCTGAGCCTCCGCAGAAATTCGATCTCCTCTCGGGTAGCATTACCGCTGAGCGAATCGTCTTGAAGGAATTCAGCGAGCCCCGGCTCGTCCTCGAGAGGGTGGTGGGGTTCTCTTTCAACTTCAACGAACTCAAACTTTTTCGGGTGTCCAGGGACCAGTCTGTGGTTCAACACAATTTCCATACCCAAGGTCGAGAGGTCGATGTCCCAGGATTCAATCAACGGTTTCAGGAAAGAAATGCAGTTTTCGCCTGAAACGTGAAAGACGTCCGTGTCCAGAAACTCTAAGATTATGACTCGCATCTGCTCATAGGTTTGGCCGGTGAGCCGAGCGACGTCGTGGACCCACTCCTCATTTTCTAGCTCCCCTCGGGCAACCCGCTTGACCACATCTAATAGCTTTTGTGTGACGAGGCGTTCGAGCTCGCCGAAGGGTTGTTTCTCGAAAATCACCCGCACCTGCTGCTGTCTCTCCGGTGTGCACCTGCGCAGAATCAGCTCTCGAACCTCCTCAAACAAAGGCGCGGGCGGGTCCTCGAACCCTCGCTTTAGCTCTTCCTTTCGCTGCGCCTCAGCTAGTTTCGCCAGCTTACCGCTCGAGAGCTTGAGAAACCCCCCCATCTTTTCGTAGATATCGGTTCGATTAGGTGCGGGCGGCAATTTTTTCCGAGTCAATAGCTGAGAAACGTAGGATTCCGTGACTTCGGCCGCTGCCGCCAGATCCTTTTGCTCGAACCCGAGCTCCTCCAGTCGCGCCTTGATGACCAAACAAACATCCATAGGAGACATCCTCCAATTTACCGTAACAGATTAAGTATAAAAATCATCTTAGATTGTACTTGACATGTCAAGGTTAATTAATCTAATATAGTTAATCAAATGAAGAAAGTTCCAATCTCATTAATCAAATATGGTTATCTGAACAGGAGAATTAGGATGTCAAACATCACACGCTTTAATCCGCTCGAGAATCCATTCGAGAACATGTTACGTAGCGAGAACATGTTACGTAGCATCCCCCCCATGTGGCTGGTGCCTAACCCTGAGGCGCGTGCGTCGGCACCGACGCAGTTCCACATGGACGTAACCGAGAACGACAAGGAGTATCAAGTGCTGGCCGAATTGCCCGGCGTCAACAAGGAAGACATCAGCATAACTATTAACGGCAACGACACGCTCCATCAGGAGGTCGACGAAGCGACCGCCCAAGCCAAGTACAACCACGGCGTGCTGGAACTCACGCTGCCGAAGAAAACCGTAGCAGCAGCGAAAAGGATCGCGGTGCATTGAGCGGCGCCTCGAATAGTATCGACCGTGGGATCGCGGTGGCCGTCTGAGAGGTTGAATATTCCCCCACGTGCAGTTGAGTCGTAAATACACAAACCCCGCTTCGGCGGGGTTTTTCTTTGTCGTGGTCGAGTAGCCCCGGGCGATCACGCATCCAACCCAATTGAACGGCCGCTTTTGGATACTTTGCTTCAGTTCTAATGTTTCTTCATATATTAAAGAGTGTGAGGGACCGAATGCGACCTATTCTGTTCTCTAATTCCGGGAACTATGTCAAATTTAATGATGTGTTCGTGCCGGTGTCAGGGTTCTCCCCGCGGCTTTGTGTAGCGCAATGACACTTCGTTTATTCTTGTCGCGAGGTTGATACGTGGCACTCACTTGCGTTGAATGCCCAAATGGCTCTTATGAGCATACAGCGGAAGTAAAGTCCGTGAAGTTTCTGACTGCGCTCCTTCCGCTTTTGGCCGATAGCACCAGTTCAAGAAAATAGCGTCAGTGGCGGCAATGGGCAAGGTCCGGCCGATTAAGCGTCGTTCTTGGGACTGGCGGCTTCACGCCGATAAGCGGCCGGACAATTGCCTGAATATTCCGGGGATTCTATGCCCGCTGAATACTCATACCGGACGGTCGGATAGTCGGGGCGAACTGGCGCTTTCGACCCACAGCTGACTTTCG
>CAMYOI010000413.1 GCA_947259955.1 uncultured Gammaproteobacteria bacterium | reverse complement strand
CGTTTGGCACAGTTGGAAATAAAACATTGCCGCCCTTGGCATCGAAGTTCCCGGTGAGGGCATAGACCAAACCGATAGCCCTTGGGATCTGAGTTGCGTTGCTCTGTTGCTCAACCCCACTCCAGGCCATGTAAGCAACCGGTCGGGCGTCCCACAGCATTTGCGCGGCTTGGGTGACTTGTTCCGCATCGACGCCAGTGATTCTCTCGACCTCTTTTGGATCATAGCGGGCGCATACATCGGCAGTGAGTTGGAAAGCAGGCCGGCAAGTGACCGTACTCCGCAAGGTCTCGACTTCGAAACTGCCGAAAAGGGCGAGTTTCGCATTGTCCGCTGCATAGCTGCCACGGCCTGGGTCGTAAGCGACCGGTCGCGTTTTAGTTGCATCCCAGGCTATATATTTTTCCGTGTCACCAGTCGTTAAAACGTCCTTTTCGCGGAGAAACTGACCATTGTCCGCGCGGACCAGCAGAGGACCGTTGGTCCAGTTCCTGAAACCCAAGCTTCAGTCTAGCCCTAACGAACGGCTCGGTCTGTGCTTTTTCTCATAAAAAAGCGTGGCTTAAGAGCGGTCCAAGCCCAAAACAGCACCAGCAACCGAGCTGTTGATATGCCGCGATGCAGTCTGCCAATGCACTTTCGTCGACATTGGGAAAGTAGGGCTTCTCAGCCTTCGCGATCTCGGTGGCCGTTGTTTTATTCAAATAACTTCGCGCCTTTTCATATGCCCTGACGAAGGCCTTGGCCATGTCGGTTTTAAGCCACTCTCGAGAAGCTGCAAGGCTGGAAAAAGCACACCGCCCGATCTTAGGCCCGACCTGAGTCACGATATGGCCGGTGCCATCATTTTTGAGTTGCTGGGGGAACGGACCTTGTTGTTGAACATATTTTCCGTACCGACCGGCAGTCAAGAGATTAATTGCGGACTGTCAATATTCGAGTGTTTACATAAGATTGCTACGAGGATGAACTGTCGCTTTCGGCCAATACCGGCCATCGCGGCCTACCTAATTCAACCCACCACACCCTATTACCAATGGTGGTTAATTTCGGGCGGCGGCCTGATAATCAGACCGCCGCAAATCATTATTTGTACGTTCCGATGACGCCGCGGCGAATCTGGTCACGTTCCATGGACTCGAACAACGCATTGAAATTGCCCTCGCCAAATCCGTCATCTCCCTTGCGTTGAATGAATTCGAAAAATACCGGACCCATGACCGTCTCGGAGAAAATCTGCAACAACAGACGCGGGTTACCTTCCGCCGTCGATCCGTCAAGAAGTATTCCACGTGTCTTGAGTTTATCCACCGGTTCGCCGTGTCCGGACAGCCTCTCATCGAGCATTTCATAGTAGGTGTCCGGGGGCGGAGTCATAAACGGCATACCATTCGCCTTCAATTTGTCCCAACAACCCAGCAAATCATCGCATTCCAGAGCCACGTGCTGAATGCCTTCGCCATTGAACGCCATGAGAAACTCCTCGATCTGTCCTGTGACACCGGATGCCTCCTCGTTCAAAGGGATTCGGATTTTTCCATCAGGTGCGGTCATGGCCTTGGATGTTAGACCGGTATATTCGCCTTTGATATCGCAGTAACGGATTTGCCTGAAATTGAAAAACTTTTCGTAGTATTTGGCCCAGTATTCCATGCGACCGCGGTACACATTATGGGTCAGATGATCAATAGTGTGAAAGCCACAGCCAACCGGATTCCGGTCTACGCCATCGATGAACTCGAAGTCGATATCGTAAACGCTCGAGCCATCTTCGTAGCGGTCAATTAGATAGATCGGTGCACCGCCAATACATTTTATGGCCGGCAATCGAAGTTCCATCGGACCGGTTGGGATATCGATAGATTGTGCGCCCAGTTCGAGAGCCCTGTTGTAGGCATAGTGTGCATCCCTTACCCGAAATGCAAGGCCACATGCAGAGGGGCCATGTTCCTCAGCAAAGTAGGCAGCAAGGCTATTGGACTCGTTGTTGACAATGAAATTGATATTCCCCTGACGATACAAGCAGACGTTCTTGGATCGGTGGTTGGCCACCTTGGTAAATCCCAGTTTTTCGAAAAGGGGTTCAAGTAAACCAGGTGTAGGTGAAGCGTATTCAACAAATTCGAAGCCATCAAGACCCATGGGATTTTCAAATAGATCGGTCATTTCAAATTTCTCCATTGCAGTGTTAAACAGTAATAAGCAAGCGGTAATAAACTGCTTGGGGTGGAGAACAGCACTGTCCCCGTGTACTGTTTGACAAATATTGTCCTGTGGAGAGATACATTGCTTTGTTGATATATAGAGCGATGAGAAACAAATAACTACTTTGCAAGTGCACTCGGTGGCATTTCCGCGCCGATGAATACTAGTCGACCATGCCATCAACCCTCAAGGTCATTTTGGCTTTCCGATCTCAAGTATTCGACCAAAACGCGGCGGGATTTAGGGGGTCAGGTCACGCTGATTAGCGATATATTTAAAGTCTCTATTGGTTCGACTTCGTGTAAAGCTGCTGTAAAGCAGCAGGATTGGAGGGTATGTCCGCCAATAGCACCTGACCCGCCCTATCGATACCGACGTCGCTGGGGCGTGTACATTTCCGTTATAGCGGCGCGCCAAGTTGGCGCAGGTACGATAACGTATTCGGCGCTGGGTCAGTTCAGAACTCCACGCCAGTTTTTGTCGGCCGCGGCGATGCGGCCGGGGATGTCCTTGGCCCATCGTTTCCTAACCTCCAGGCTATAGTTAAGATAGAGCCTGTCGTCAACGATTGTCCAGGCCGTGGGCACGGTAGACGCCGTGTAGCCCTCTGAAACGGCATAGGCGCAGTAACCCCCGTACTGCGGTGCGTATTTACCGGGATCCGCCTTGAAAATGGCCAGGTTTTCTGCGTTGGCGAATTTGAACGTTTCGCCTTCCCACTCGAAGGAATACTGATCGCTACCCTTGGTTGGTTCACCGACGGTGAAATAGGCGACCGGGTCGTATCCACGGATAGCGCCCTCACCGGTGGCGAACACGGCCGGTTTTTCGGCATATACCTGCTGCGATAGGAGCAGCACCGCAGCCGTGAAGCCCATTAGGTTTGTCTTGATCATCGATACCTTCCCGGTGGTGTTGAGTGTGGTAGTTTTGTTCGTTCGAGGTCGAAAAAGTTCCGCGCGGGATCTGCCGTTACGTGGCTTCGCAAGACCGCTGCGCAAGGGGATTCTGATGCACAGCGAGCGCTTTCAGCACTTGGTTTACAGAACGATTAAACCCCGTTCAGTCGCCGTTGACGAACTAGTACGCAACGAAGTACATCGGAAATTAGTGACTTGCTTTGACCGCCTATTTCCGGCTTGGATCAGGTCCTGGCTGCTGGAATCCGCCTAGTTTAACTGTGTTCGACTGGCAGCTGCCCCCGCCAAAGCGGACCGATAAAACTGACCAGGATGCCTACGTTTCGCTGCAGCTTGTAGACCGGTTGCTGTCTATGCAGCGCAGCAAATTATGTACTCCACCCTGCTAAATCCCACCGGCAGTAAAGGAACCCGTTGCAGACCGTTGAAATTTGAGTGCTTTTAAGAAATTTCGACGAGAATGTACTGGTGCTGTCGGCCAGGAGGAGTCATTCGTCAAATGCCAGTGAACTACTGCGTGGCCCATTTAGGCTGTTTTACGGAAATGATAATAGAGATAGAATTGCTCCGCCCCGCCTGGCGTAATATGTAGTTCTTTTTGATCGGCCGGTCTGGTCGGCCTTCAACTGCCCTCCAAAGGTGGTGTAGTACTCCGTGGATCTTGATAAAAACCTCGTCCAGGAACCAGGTGTCGCCTAAGCAGCCTCATTGCTTTTTTAGAGCACGTGCGTAATATGTGCCAAACCTGCCACACCATTGTCGAATAGATACATACGAGACCGTGAACCCGCGTTCAGCGAGTAAATTCTCGACATCTCGAGAACTCAGGCAGAAGCGGAAGTAGAGCCTGACCGATTAGCCTTGAACTTGACAGTACTGCTCGGAGGTTCGACTCCTCTCTCGCCGGCACCAAAATAGGCCGCAATCCGGAACAAAGATCGGTGCCATCGAGGCCATCATCGACCGTCTGACGGGACGTTGACCAGCGATGCCG
>CAMYOI010000412.1 GCA_947259955.1 uncultured Gammaproteobacteria bacterium | reverse complement strand
CTTCGAAGGCCTGCTCGACGGCTACTGGGAGGATCTTCTGCGTGAACCGGACGTTTTCGATTGTGACAAGGCCAAGGATACCTGCATAGGCTATCTGATGAACCTGTTCCCCGGGCGTTTCGACGATGTCAAACCCCGCAGCATCGCGGACAGTCCGCCGTTTCGCACGCTCATGGCCCCCTGGACCTATGCCAACGACGAGTTTTTTGAGCTCGAGGTCGAGCATCTATTCAAGCACAACTGGCTGCTTGCCGGACACCTCAGCGAACTTCGCGACGCGGGCGACTTCGTCACCTTCGACGGCCTGGGAGAACGTGCCATCGTAATTCGAGGCACCGACAATGAGTTGCAGGCATTTCACAACGTCTGCCGCCATCGTGGCGGCCGTGTGGTGCGTGATCAAAAGGGCAGTTGCAAACGCGCGATGGTTTGCCCGTTTCACGGCTGGTCATACAACCTGGACGGCAGCCTGAAAAGCGTTCCGGCCGCGACCACCTTTGCTGATCTGGACAAGCGCACGCTCGGCCTGGTGCCTATCGATCTGGAGGTCTGGAGCGGCTTTGTGTTCGTCTCATTTCGGGGTACCGATTCGAGTGTTGCATCCACACTTGGGCGGATAGAGGAGAAAGTCGGTCCTTATCAACTGCAGAACATGCAGCCGATAATCCCCACATTCAGGCAGACACGGTCGGTCAACTGGAAAGTCATTCACGATATCGACAATGAGGGCTACCATGTACCCGTCGGTCATCCGTCCCTGCACCAGCTGTTTGGCCGTGAATACGAGGACCTCGAGGAGGACGGCCTGCCGTGGTCCTATGGTCGGATCCAGGATAAACCGGGGAAGCTGTGGAGCGTGGCCAACTATCAAAAGTGCCTGCCACACTACGACCATTTGCCGGACGAAAACCAGCGGCGTTGGTTTTACTTCGCGCTATTTCCCAATCTGGTCTTCGCTCTGTACCCAGACAGCATGGAATACTATATGACGCTGCCCGTGGCACCTGGGAAAACGATGTACATCGGTCGCAGCTTCGCACTGCCCGACTCCCGCCGGGAAGCCCGGGCGGCACGATACCTGAACATGAGAATCAACAGGCAGACCTCATTCGAGGACGAGAGCTTCGTGAATTGGATCCAGGAAGGCATGAATTCCAGTGCATTCCCTGAAGGCACGTTGTCCAGTGCCGAATGGGGGGTAAGCGCGTTCCATCAGCAGATCCAGAAAAGGCTGCCAGTGGGAAGATTGGAAAAAGAACCAGGCGCGGGTACGATAGCAAAGATAAACGATTCCATGCTGACCGGGTAAATCGGATTCAATCGCGGCGAGGCGCCGCTCCTACAATCCTTCGCTTTGCTAAGGGCATATTGCTCCATTACCCTGGCGCAAATTGCTCTTTGAGAATACTACGCGGTCATCTTCAACGTATCGGTCGCCGCCATCTGCATGTCCCTTTCGCGCTGTTTCTGCTGTCTCAACATCAGGTAGCCGGCGGCGATGACACCGAGCGCCACCACCACGATGATAATGGTGGCCAGCGCATTGATATCAGGCTTCAGGCCCAGTCGAACACGGGAATAAATCAACATGGGCAGGGTATTCGCCCCGGGTCCCGAAACGAAGCTCGCGATCACCAGATCATCCAGCGACAGGGTAAACGACAGCAGCCAGCCCGAGACCATACCCGGTGCAAGCAGCGGCAAGGTAATATCCACCAGCACCCGAAACGGCTTGCTGCCCAGGTCCATGGCTGCCTCCTCCAGATCCTGGGCCATGCCGGCAAGCCTGGATTGGATGATTACCGCGACATAAGCCATGGAAAATGTGATGTGCGCGATGGTAATCGTTGTAATTCCGCGCTCGCCGGGCCACCCGATCAGGTCGCCCAGGGTAATGAACAACAGCAGCAGTGAAAGCCCCGTTATCACTTCAGGCATGACCAGCGGCGCGGTGATCATCCCGGTAAACAATGTGCGGCCCTTGAACCGGCCGAAGCGCACCAGGGCAAGTCCCGCCAGCGTACCCAGCAGGGTTGCGAAAGTCGCATTCATCAGTGCGATCTTAAGGCTGAGAAGAAGCGCGTCCCAGATCTCCTGGCTGCGGAACAGCTCGGCATACCAGCGCAACGACCACCCCCCCCAGACGGCGACGATCTTCGAGTAATTGAAAGAGTAGATCATTAGAAAAATCATCGGCACGTACAGGAACGCCATGCCGAAACACAACACCGAAAACAGGAACGTCGAGCGCTTTTTCCCCACGATCAGCCCTCAGACTCCCTCGACTGGACGTGCTGATAGATCATCATCGGGATCACCAGCACTAAGAGCAGAACGATCGCCACCGCCGCCGCTACGGGCCAGTCGTGATTGGAATTGAACTCGTTGTAGAGAACGCGGCCGATCATCAGCACATTGCCGCCGCCAAGCAGGTCGGGTATGACGAACTCACCGGTCGCCGGGATGAACACCAGCAGCGAGCCGGCAAGGATGCCCGGCGACGTCATGGGCAGGGTGATGGTAAGAAACGTGGTTATAGGTCGGGCGCCCAAATCCGCGGCAGCCTCGTGCAAGGTGATGTCCAGCTTTTCCATGTTGGCATAGAGCGGCAGGATCATGAAGGGCACGTAGGTGTACACGATTCCGACGTATACCGCGAACTCCGAATACATCATCCGGATGGGTTCATCGGTGATACCAAGCCACATGAGAAAACTGTTGACCGCACCCTGATCGGCCAGCAGACCCATCCACGCATAGACGCGCAGCAGGAACGACGTCCAGAACGGCAATATGATCATCATCAGCAGGATGTTCTTCGTCGTCGGTGAGGACCGAACGATCGCATAGGCGATGGGGTAGCCGAGAATCAGGCACAGGATGGTGGAAATTGACGATATCTTGATCGAATTCAGGTAGGTCTTGACGTACAGATCGTCTTCCCAAAGATAGCTGTAATTGTCGAAGATCAGCTGAAAGGTCAGCACACCCTCCTGCGTCCATTCGAACAGCGGTGAAAACGGCGGACTGGCGATGAGCGACTCCGCCAGGCTGATCTTCAATACGATGATGAAGGGGGCCAGGAAGAAAACAAACAGCCAGATATAGGGAACGAAAACGACGATGCTGCGCCAGCCGGACTGTGCCCGGTGCTGAAGCTGCGCCACACAGGCGGACAGAATCGAGCTCATATCACGGGTCTCCATCGCACCATTTGACGAGCCGGAGACCGGTCCGTTCATTCCGTCAGCACCACCGCACTGGATGGCTCCCAGCTCAGATGAACCACGTCGTCCCAATCGACCGCATGCTTGCCGCCACGGGGGCGGCTCTGATTAGGGTGGGTCACCTCAACGATCTGTCCATCTGCAACCTGCACGCGATAGGTCGAGGTGTTGCCTAGATAACCCACGTCCCGAACGGTTCCGCTCAGTTGATTTGCCGCCGCATTTTCCGGTGCCGAAACAGATACTCGAATTTTTTCTGGTCTTACCGCGACCCACACCTTGCTGCCTTCCTTGATGGACACGCCGTGGTCGATATAGAACTCGCATTCAGGGTCGGAGGACCGGACCACGACGTGATCCGCGCTGTCTTCGGTGATGCGACCTTCGAACATGTTCGCCGAACCGATGAAATTTGCAACGAACCGGGTCTCCGGAGATTCATAAATCTCGGTTGGCGTGCCGATCTGCACGAACTTCCCTGCATCCATTACGGCGATCCGCGTCGACAGGATCATTGCCTCCTCCTGGTCATGCGTCACCACGACGAAGGTAACGCCCAGCTGATCCTGAATATTCATCAATTCGTACTGCGTCTGCGCACGCAGACGCTTGTCCAGCGCGCCGAGCGGTTCGTCGAGCAGCAGGACCTTGGGTCTTTTTACCAACGCGCGCGCCAGAGCGACCCGTTGGCGTTGCCCTCCCGACAGCTGGTGCGGTTTGCGCTTCGCAAACTGCGACAACTCCACCATCTTCAGCATTTCCTCGACGCGCTGGAGGATTTCCTGCTTGTCGACGCCCGTCCCGCTTCAGTCCGTAGGCGACATTTTGTTCGACGGTCATGTGCGGGAACAACGCGTAGGACTGGAACATCATATTGACCGGGCGCTCGTAGGGCGGAACATCGGTCATGTCGGCACCATCGATATAGATGCTGCCGGCGGTTGGATTATCGAATCCGGCCAGCATGCGCAGCAGCGTCGTCTTGCCACAGCCCGATCCACCGAGCATGCAGAACAGCTCGCCCCGAAAAATCTGCAGATCTACATTGTCAACGGCGGTGAAGGTCCCAAAACGTTTGGTGACCCCGCGCACCTCAATAAAGGGTTCGGAGTCCGGGTCCAGCCACGGACGATCCGCGAACTGGTTTTTTGTTTCAGACACCGTAATGCGCGCCTTCAGGACTCCGCGAGCCCTGGGATGGACGGCGCCGCCGGAAGTGGCAGCGCCGCCACATGCGCTCTAGCCACCCGATTTGAAGTTGGTCCAGGTGCGCGTGCGCACACGCTCTAATTTTGGTGGAATCACGGCTAACGGGTACATATCCTGCACCATCTCCGGCGGCGGAAAGGCTGCGTGGCTGCTGGTAACGGCCTCGTCGATCAGAGGAATGGCATCCTTATTGGCGGTCGCGTACCAGGTGAAGTTGCTGTCCGCGGCGCCGACTTCCGGACGCATCATGTAGTTCAGAAACAGGTAGGCATTCTCGACATTCTGGGCATCCTTGGGAACGATCCAGCCGTCGACCCAAATGTTGGCCTTGCCCGGCCCAGGCGGTGCAAAGAAGTCCAGCGTAACGTTGGAGCCCGCTTCTTCGGCGCCGGATACCGCCAGCAGACCGTCCGGCCCCCAGGTCACCGCCACACAGAACTCTTTCTCCGGCATCTTCTGATACGCATAGTTGTCGAAAGTCTTGATGTAAGGCCGGATCTTGAGGAGCATCTCCTCGACCTTCTTGTAGTCCGCCTTATCGTTGGAAGAAGGGTCGAGGCCCAAATAAGCGAGTGCCATCGGGATGACATCGGTCGGTGAATCCAGGAACGCCACGCCGCACTTGGCCAGCTTTTCCATATGCACCGGGTCGAAAATCATATCCATCGATCCGATCGGCGCGTCCGGAGCCACATTCTTGACGAGTTCCGCGTTGTAGGTGACGCCGTGGGTGCCCCACATGAATGGGATGATGTACTTGTTGCCCGGATCCCAATTCTTGGACAACTGCCCCATCACATCGTCACGCATGTGCTTAAGATTGGGAAGCTTCGATTTGTCGAGTTCCATCAGGATGCCGGCAGGGATCAGGCGGCCTATCGCGCTGCCCGAATGGCTCACCACGTCGTAGCCCGAATCGCCGGCCAGCAATTTGGCGTCGGCGGTCTCCACCGAGTCGTAGTTGTCGTAGGTAACCTTGACGTCGAATTCCTTTTCGAAATTGGCGATGGTTTCCTCGCCGATGTATTCCGCCCAATTGTAGACCTTCAATTCGCCCGCGGCGAAGGCCGTACCCGCGGTAAACACGATGCCCAACGCCGCGGCACCGGCAATAAAACTCCTCAGTGGTTTGTGAATTTTCGTCATATTTATTGCTCCGAATTTGTAATTTCGATTTCAGTGATCCAAAGAAACCAGTTCTCCCATCCCCCTTTTAGCTCCGTCGATAATATCATCAATAATTATGCATTTGGCGTCAAAATCAGCGTATTTTGACCCCGAATCAGGGTGAATCGCCGCGTCCGGACCCGTTCCGGACGTCGGAGTCGAGTTGCACCAATGGAGCACTATCGGGAACAATCGACACTCACCCCGACGCCCCATCGGCCCGACCCGGAGAAAACTGTCGTGAAGCTGCTAAATCCAAAAGATATCACTCGACCGGCGTCGAACTACAGCCAGGGTGTGGTCGTACCCGCGAATGCGCGGCGTCTGATCATCGCCGGTCAGATCGGCGTCGATCCGGACGGCGGCATTGTCGAGGGACTCGATGCACAGATGAGACGCTGCTGGAACAACATATTCGCCATACTCGCCGCGACCTATCTCGTCATCAAGGAGCTCGCCCACCCCGACCTGCTGGTCGAGATCGAGGGAGAAGCGGTTTCCAGTGAATGAGAATGTTGCCTCAAGTCAAGAAATTGCGGATCATGTTCGTTGTAACATTTGCGGCCAC
>CAMYOI010000411.1 GCA_947259955.1 uncultured Gammaproteobacteria bacterium | reverse complement strand
GCTCGCTAGTGCTTCGCGAATGCGCCTTGAATTCGGATGCTTGTCGCTTCGCTCAATGTCACAGAATCTACGACGGGGTACACTAGCACCTGCCAGTCCGGCGCTTTCCGGGCCACCCGCCCGCTGGTGCAGCCCGAAACGATCATCAGACCGGCGGCCACCAGTGCCGCTTCCAGCAGACTCAATAGCCCACTTGCCGCAAGCACCACCATCCCCACGGTTATGGCCAGCGCCGCGGGGGCACCCTTGTGATTGGGCGGATGAAATCCGCCGACCTCGCTCATCAGCAGAAAATCCCTTGACCGGCCCTGTTGATTCATGAAATCAGGCCGCGCCTCCAGCAGCAGGGTATCACCGGCATGCAGAACCATGTCGCCGATCTTGCCCCGCAGACGTTCGCCATTTCGGGCCAGTGCTATGATAGCGGCGCGATACCGGGTGCGGAAGCGGCCCTCGCGCACACGCTTGCCCACCAGCGGACAGTTGTCCGACAAGACAGCTTCGAAGAAGCTGCGGTCCTTGCGCGCCCCTTCCAGTTTCGAGATCTGGTCGGTCGCCGGCACCAATCCGCGAATGCTGTGAAGGTCAACCACGGATTCGATGGCGCCCACGAATACGAGCCGGTCGTTGGCCGCCAGGCGTTCACGGGGTTCAACGGCGGGCAGGATGACGCCGTCCCGCTCGATCTCGGCGAGGAACAGGCCGGGCAGGGAGCGCAGCCCCGCACCCTCGATACAACAGCCTTCCAACGGGCTGCCTTCCTCCACCATCATGTCTGTCGTGTATTCGCGCATGCCATTCCCGTTTGCCAGCGGCACCTCGCGGTTGTGCAACATTCGGCCACCCAATAGCCACACGAACAAAAACACGCTCGCCGTGATCGGCAGGCCGATCCAGGCCAGATCGAACATTCTCAGACCGGGTGAACCCGCTTTCTCCAACCGCAGGCCGTTGACCACCAGATTGGTACTGGTACCGATCAGGGTACAGGTACCGCCCGCGATACTGGCGTAACTCAACGGGATCAGCAGTTTGGACAGACCCAGGTTGTTTCGCCGGGCCCATACCTTGATCGCGGGAACGAATACAGCCACCACCGGTGTATTGTTGAGAAAGGCGCTCAGGGCAGCGGCCGGTGCCATCAAACGCACCTATGCCAGGCGTGTGCTGCCTGGCCTCCCCAGGATATGCTGCACGATCCAGCCTACGGCACCGGTCTCCGTGAGGCCGCTGACCACAATGTAGAGCACGGCCACCGTCAGCATGCCCTGATTGGCGAATCCCGCCAATGCCTCCTCGGGCAGCAGTATCCCGGACACCAGCAGCAGCGTCAGGCCGGCCGACATAATGATGTCGGCCGATACCCAGGTAAATGCCATCATGGCGAAGCAGCCCAGCACTACGGCCAACGTAAACCAGGCTTCCCAACCCACGTTTAAAATCGAACGGGGAGCTGACGAAGGAATGTGTTGTTTCGATTACAAAATGCTTTATTCAACCGACCTGGCTGACGCGTTTAGACTGTGAAACAGTACAGATTCCCTGCTGTTCGAGATATGCGATCACCTCGTCGGCCAACTGGTCAGGCGTCTTTTCCGCGGCGGAAAGCGTAAGCTCCGGGGACCCCGGAGCTTCATAGGGATCGTCGATTCCGGTGAAGCCCTTGATCAGCCCCGCCCTTGCCTTGACGTAGAGACCCTTAGGGTCTCTGGTTTCGCAAACCTCGATGGGGGTGTCCACGAACACCTCGATGAATTCCCCGGCCCCGAGATTGTTGCGCACCCGGTCCCGGTCGACGCGATAGGGGCTGATGAAAGCGGTGAGTGCAATGATGCCGGCCTCGCAGAACAGCTCGGCAACTGCGCCGATGCGGCGGATATTCTCCTCCCTGTCGATCGCCGAAAAGCCCAGCCCGAAGCGCTCGGCGAAGTCCTGACCGTGGGTCTTCTTCAACATCCCCGGCCCTGCATTCAGAGAGTGGCGCACATTGTCCCCGTCGAGCACTGCGCTGTGAACCCCATGTTCGTAAAGCTTGTGGTCCAGTGCGTTTGCCACGGTGCTCTTCCCCGACCCGCTCAGGCCGGTAAACCAGATGACGCAACCCTTGTGCCCGTTGAGAGTTTCCCTTTTTCCCCGGGAAACCTGATGTTCGTGCCATTTTACGTTTGTGTCGTTGACCATTACTAACTTCCTGATTATTCATTGTTGGAGTAGAGTAATAGTATAGGAAAAATAAATGCCCTTTTTCACAGGTTTCTCAAGAATCCACCGGTCATTAGACGACGGTCAATCCGCCAGTCGTCGACTCTACTCTGCTCCTCCTCGTTGAAGTTATGTGTTTAGCGACTACAACCTCCATATAGAACAGACCCATCTTCAACCTCTTTTCTCGACTCTAGAGCACCTCCCTCAATGAACCACCAAATACCGCACAAGTGGTATTGTCCCTTGGCCGAGTCCAGCAGTTCATCTGCGTCTAGCGAACGTCTTAAATGGGCAATTTTCGGGCGTTCCGTGATCAGGCTGCGTCCGTCAGCAACGGTTCGTCAAGAGACCGTCTTGTCGCATCGCACCAACTCGTTTCTATCTTCCATAGGAAGGTCGGCTTAGGGCAACGAAGAGTCATCTCGGTGTTTTCAAGCCAAATAGCGAAGGGCTGGATTGATGCCTATTTGGTGTGGTGCGGTACCGCTGAAATCTAATGTCCCCGATACAGCTATAAGCAGTCACTAAATCTCTGCATTTATGCGAGGATTCTGCTGCGACACGGGAGCGAAAAACAGGATAGGATGTTGCCAAGATTCTCGGGATCGAACTTCTCGGAAATACTCGTGACGGAGCGTCGCAGAATGTTGACAAACTGGCGCTTACGACCCACTAGAGCCATTGCCATATTCCGGCAACCCAGGCGGGGTAAACAGGTTTCGAGGCGATGGCAACGGCGGGTACGCTCGGCACGCGCACGTCCGTTTTTTTACAACATCTGCCTCCTAAGCTAGTATCTGCAGCGCCAGCGCGACCTGGCACCCGAACCCGACGGCAAACGCCAACGTGCGGAGCCAGGGTATGGCAAAGGTATAAACCAGGTAGTGAACGATACGGACCCAGAAGTAGATCGCGCATGCACCCACGGTGATCTCATTGCTGACGCCGGCAGCGTTCGCACACAGTACCAGCGCGGCGAACACCACCAGATTTTCCACGGCATTGTAGTGCGCCGCTTTCGCCCGGCGGGCCCAGGGCGCCAACGGCTTCGGGCTCTCGGGGTAACCAACCGCACCTAGAAGACCCCGTACCTTAATCATATTCAAGATATAGGGCGCCCACATCAAAGCCGTTACAAGCGCTGTCCAGGTTAGATATTCAAGTTCGACGGTCATCGCTTCTCCTCACTGACGACATATTGATTCTTGTCCATCCCGCAAAATCAATTAAATCCTATGATATGCCTGCTCTACTGATAATCGAGAGTTATACTCCAGCCGAGGCGCCGCTAGACGGGCCATCGCATTCCCAAATCTGCGAAGGGGCGCGGTGCAAGAAGCTAACCCCTTGAAAATCAGCGGCCGCTTTACTCCTCCTTTTCTGCGAGTATTTGCAAGCGCAATATAGTAGCTCAGAAAGATCCGAAGTGGACAACTACCGATCCAACCCGTAAGCCGCCCCGAACGGCGGCTCTATACTCAGGCGGGTCATCGACGTACGGATCGGATGAATAGCCCCGACGCTCAGTCGATCCATCCAAAGAATGATTAGGGCAATGGAGCAGGACCCTCTGAAAGCGTATGCTGGTCATCGAGCAAAGCGGCACGACGACCTTTATCTTCAATCCGAAAAACGACATCTTCTTGCGCGGAATAGAGCCCATAGCGTAATTGATCAGATTGTTGAGATCATCATAGCTCCGTTCGCCTTTCAGTCCGCCCATTTATCGAGATACACTTTAACTACGTCGCCGTGTCCCTTCTTGGCCGCAAGGTACAATGCTGCTTCACTAGATCCAATTTGCTTGTCAATAGGTGTTCCTTTGTTATGCAGTTGTGTGACGGGTTCCAAGCCTTCGCGTTCCGCGGCACGGTTAATATCGGATGCCAATCCAGTCTGCAAGGCACTTCCCATGA
>CAMYOI010000410.1 GCA_947259955.1 uncultured Gammaproteobacteria bacterium | reverse complement strand
GGTCCGCCATTTCGAACATTACCCCGGTCTTCGGGTAGCTGTAGCAGACGAGCCGCGAGCGGAGAATCCGCCGCGAGCGATACTGCCGCTTGACCTTGGGCTCGAGCGCGCTCTTTGCTTTCGAGTAACTCCAGTTCCGCGGTCCGATCTCGTAGGCAATCACCGGAGATCCCAAAACACCGCTGGCAGACACGCGCACGGTTCCGAGAGTCGTTCGACCGCTTCGGACCGGGTAGTCCACGAACAGGGCGGTGCCGTCGAGATCGTAGATCTTCGTCGAGCCGCCAAGGGCCCCTGCGCTCCAATCCTCGAGTATCGGTATCCTCTCCGCGACCGCACGTGCGACACCGAGGCTGGCGTGCTGCACTAGTTGTTCTTTGTCTAATAGGTAATCCTTCGCAAGGATGGCCATGAGCATATATCTCCTTCTTGCTGTGTAACAAAAATCGTGTATTTCATTTCGACCAGCACCCGTTAAATTACGCCAAGCAACCTTTGTACCGATCAAATCAAATACTAGGTTTTTTAGTAGTTGATATTTTAATTGAATAAACTGAAAGAGATTGTGATTTGGATCAAGATAGTTTTCGGAATTGTTCAAGCTGTTCTATGTGGCATGTACAGATCATTTAAGGATAGGATCCGTTGTCCCTGTTGATCAGTTGTCGATGTGGCCATGCACACATTTCTTGGCGGGATATTGATAGCATAAATACACATAAGCCGTGAACGAGTGCAGGACACATGACTAAAGAATCCACCCGCCAAGCGCATGTCGTTACACACAAATACTAAAGCGATTCAATGCCTGAGCGGCAAGCGCAAAGTCGTGCATCCGTTGTAGACCGATCCAGATTGTTTTTGGCCCTGGTGGGCCGTCGCTTTTTCTTCCAATATATCCACCCAGGGAAGCGAGCATGTCAACGAACGGTTTCAGCATTGGCGCTTTCTTTGGTGGTTTCCTTCCTTTTACGATCGCATACACCGATTTCCATTCATGCTCGTCAAAGATTACCGAGCAACGCATCTTCGGGGCCGACCTGGCTAACATTTCAATGAACATCACCCGCCATGCGATGATCATGTAGACCGCGAGGCATGGCTGGAGTCGTTCCGGTTTCTCGAACTGCAATTCTTGTACTCCACATCCACTTTTCAAGACCTTGAAGTAGATCTCGATTTCCCAGCGGCAGGTATACCAACCAATGACCTCCTGGCATTGCTCGATACTTTCCACCGCCACACTGGTCAGGAGCATCCACTCCACGGGTTTTTCTCCTTTTGGCACGCGTCTTTCTTTGGCGTACACCACGTTGACCCTGAGCGGTGGCAGCCGCCTCCCTTTACGCTGCACTCCATCGAATACAACGCTGGCGGATCGGATGTCCTGGGTGACAGTGCGCCCTTTACGATTACCCGTTGGCGGAATCTCAAAGCTCACCGTTCCCCGTTTTGGCGCCCGCGCCATTGTTTCCCACAGATTACTTTTGTTCCCCCGCGCCGTGATCACACGCCGATTCCATGCTGCGCGCACCAACCATTGCGCCCGTTGCCCAGCAGCTGACTCAGCGTGCAACTGATAATATTCGTAGATATCGCTTTCCCGGTCACCGACGCTGACGATCAGACTCTGCGGTGCCTGCCGGCTGATCTCGCAGGCCTTCTCGTAACTCTCCAGCCAGCGGATACTCTCTTTGTCTTTGATCTCCTTTTGCTTGCGTAAATGCCCTTCGGTCTGCTCAGGACGTTGCCAGAATTTCGCCGTCACCGTACCCAGACAGACTCGATCCGGCGTCAGCGCAATCGTGGGGTGGAGGTGGTAACGCGTGCTGTCTTGCGTGGTGAGGGTCCCAAGGCCTTCTTTGTTGCGCTCCACCACATAATTAAGCTGGGTCGTATCGTTGACCAACAGCACCACACGCTGCGACTTTATACGTTCCAACGTCGCCGCTTCGTGGGCACTGAGAATCTTTTCCATGGTCACTTTGTCGTTGCTGAAAAAGCGATAGGCCGCCTGTATCTCAGCCCACCCCTTGCTGGCCGCAGGTATACTGATACTCGGATTGTCACCGAGCCGGTTGAGCACAATACCGAGTCGTTGGTTCAATCGCGCATCTCCCATATCCGCCGCCACCGTCTCTTGCGCCACCCACGCCTCCATCAGTGTACCCCCAGGGCGCGGCGAGAATCCGGCCTCAGCGGATATACATAGATATCCTTGACCGGCAAGCTCCACCGATTGAGACGGTCGCATTTGCCCCGCCCCCGCGTGCGCCCCACATACTGCCAGTTCGCCGCACGATAGCAGGTGCCTCGAAATCGCCCCGTCTCAACAAAGGTCTCCAACAAAACCAAGCGTTGGCCATACTCTCGTTCATAGTCCTGCATCACCTGTCGAGCACTCATCGCCAACACCTTGGAAGCAAGATTGTCGATCCGCACCCACGGCAATACCAGAAACCGGGTGTTGTTTAATACCTTCGACAGATTGCGCTCGCGGGCCGCACGGCCCCAGCCAATCCATTGGTCCCGCGCCTTCACGGCCCACGCACTCGCGCCCCAACCCAGCGCACCCAACAGCCCCCCATCATGGCGAACCAGATAACGCAACTGCGCTCCGACTAAGCGCTGATACCCCAAATAGTGGTACCGATCAATCATGCCGTTCCACAGCGCCGATTGGCTGCGCCGCTCGACCCGTTCCAACGATAACCCGTCTAACTGCTCCACCGAACCGCGTATCGGATGTTCGACCGGTAACTGACACCGTCGCGTTAATGGCTTGTTATTTCCGTTGCCATTGCGAGGGGCCGGCAGCTCGATATGACCCGCCCGGTGTAACCGCAACAGCGCCACTCGAGCGCTCATCGCCTTGGGCCTGCCCAACGCATCTTTCCAGCCCAGGACCTCGCAAACCCGACGGGCGATCTCCGCTCGATACACTGATCCCGACACGCTTATCTCGCGCTTGACCTTCGCCAATTTCTCCGGCGAAAATGGCTCCCCACACAACTTCTCCGGCAGTCGGCTCGTCATTGGATATCTCCGCTATAGTCGGCCCAATGACATCTATATCAATTACACTCGCCTGTGTCCAGTAAAACTTGTGTGTAACGACATGCGCTTGGCGGGTGGATTCTTTAGTGAAAACATAGAAACCCACGCCCTAAGGGCGTGGTCAGAGTTCAACGGCTATGCCCGTTGAACGTGTAGTGACTCATTTGGTACTCCTTTGCTCGTTGTCCCCACAACAAGCAGACGGGAGTAAACCAAATGAGTCGATTTCGGAAGTTATCACACACGATATGGCACTGCCATTATCATATTGTCTGGGTGCCGAAGTACCGGTACCGGATATTGACGGGACGGGTATCGGAGGAGGTGGACCGGTGTATTCATGCGTTCACGGAGCATCAGAAAGGGGAGGTGGTTGAGCTGAATGTTCAGGTGGACCATGTTCATTGTGTGCCAAGAAGCTGAGGAGGTAATAATGAAGCATTAGCAAGTTATTTCCAAAGCGTGCTGTACAGGGGATGAAGGCAGGTCCTTCGAATTCTGTTTTCAGGGATGGGGTTCAAATCACCCTGGAGCTGCTTCGGTAAAGAGCCGGGGTAGTGAGCGTCCAGGGAAAAGGCATTGAAAGAAAATGTCAGATAGGTTTAGAGAAGACGAACGCAAGTGAACCACTGCTGATGTGTCGAAATGGTCTTAGCTGTCATCGAAACCAGGGTTTGATGTATGTCCTGGGACAAGTCTGGAAGCGACCTGATTACTGACCAGACGGTGACCGGCATGAAGGTGGCGTGAGCTCTGAACAGGCCTCTGTACGGAACTTGGGAACCTGTCGTTTCGTTGTCAAGGCAAAGTTCAAGCGAGCGGTCCTCGCGAGAACGAGTTGCTGATACGGAGCACAGGGGCGGGGCAGCCCGTAGTAGTGATGAAGCTTCTGTAATGGAAGTGGAGCGAAGGGGCTGAGTTATCCAGCCATGGAAGATGATCAACCATAGCGGGAGGAATTGTTGGACATGGCGAGGTCGTATGATATTTCCAAGCAGTCTGTCTGGCGAGCGTACAAGCGAGTCAAGGCCAACCAGGGGTCGGCAGGGGTAGATGAACAGACGCTGG
>CAMYOI010000409.1 GCA_947259955.1 uncultured Gammaproteobacteria bacterium | reverse complement strand
CAGCGGAAAGGTGGCGCGACCTGTTGATCTTGCGTTGCTATGGATTCGCTGGCGGCCATGGAAAATGTCCCGGGGAAGGAATGCGAAACATACACCGGTAACGCCGTCTTTCAAACGAAAATCGTAGCCTTTTGCTGCGATTCACCCGCGCTGGAGGTTTGGGTCAAAAAAGCGTATGGTTGGGCGCATGAGTGAATCAAAACCCAAACCCGAAAAATCGGCAGACTGGGCCGTCCCTTTCAAAATCATTTCGGTGACCAAGTCTGAGGGTCCGGCGGGAAACGAACAGAAAGACTGGTATCGTTATGTGATCAGCCAGGGCAACGATCCCATCATCGGGCACCGCCGCGGCACGCGCAAGAGCGTGGTGGAGGCGGCGGAAGAAATCGTATTCAGTCTGAACGAACGCCTCGTCGGGAAGCCGGGACGGGTCCACGTAAAATACAAGAAAGAAAGCAGCAATTAACGAGTAGGAAACGCGCTCATCCCGGACCTCTCTCGAAGGAACCGGGGGAGGTCAAGTACTAATCACTCCACCGGTAATATAATCCTTAAGCAAGCTCTGATTAATTGTGTCATTGCGAGGAGCGTGCCGAAGCTGCGAGCGAAGCGTGGTAGGACGCGGCGATCCAGAAGTCGTTGTATGACAACCGTGCTGGATTGCTTCACTTCGTTCGCAATGACGAGATACTGAAGTAATCAGGTTTACCGAAGGTATTCTTCTTAGACATTATCTTGAAGTGGATTTGGAGGCCAACCTGATGCCGGATTCGATATTGCTGGATGTACAGAACGGCGTTGCTACGATAACGCTCAATCGCCCCGATCGACTCAACAGTTTCAACCAGGAGATGCATCTTGCGCTGCAGGAGGCGTTGGGGAATGTGAAGCATCGGATTCCTGAGGTCCGGGCACTCTTGCTGACGGGTGCGGGTAAAGCATTCTGTGCCGGACAGGATTTGATCGACAGGAATGTTGCACCCGGAGCTGAATCGCCGGACCTCGGAGTTTCCCTGGAGAAATTCTACAACCCCCTGGTTCGCGCATTGCGCGAATTGCCGCTGCCGGTGATATGCGCCGTCAACGGTGTGGCCGCCGGGGCCGGGGCGAATATCGCGCTGGCGTGCGATCTCGTCTTGGCGGCACGGTCGGCGAACTTCGTGCAGGCGTTCTGCAGGCTCGGTCTGTTGCCGGACTCGGGCGGCAGCTTTTTTCTGCCGAGAACCGTCGGCTCTGCCCGGGCTATGGGATTGGCGCTGCTGGGTGACAAGCTGAGCGCGCAGCAGGCCGAGGAGTGGGGCCTGATATGGCGCTGCGTCGATGATGACGTACTAGGGGGCGAAGCGTGGCAACTCGCTGAACACCTGGCGACGCAGCCAACGTCGGGTCTGGCACTGATCAAAAAGGCGATGCATGCATCGTCCGCCAATACCCTCGACGAGCAGCTCGACCTGGAGCGGGACCTGCAGCGTCAGGCGGGCGGCAGCGCCGACTATCGGGAGGGTGTGAACGCTTTCATGGAAAAGCGCCCGCCGGAATTCAAAGGCTACTGATTTGGCGCCGCTGCACGCTTCCGATACGGTAGCGGTTATCGGTGCCGGTACCATGGGAACCGGCATTGCCCAGATCGCCGCCGCCGCCGGCCATCCGGTGCTGCTGTACGACACTTGGCCCGATGCCGTCGACCGTTCACTGACCGCCCTCGAGAAGACCCTGGAGTGCGTTGTCGCCAGGGGAAAGATGACCCCGCAGGAACGGTTGGCCTTGCTGGCCAGGATCACGCCGTGCGGCGAACTTGCCGCGTTGAAAACCGCAAGGCTGGTCGTCGAAGCCATCGTCGAGTCTCTCGAAATCAAACGGAAGCTGTTTGCCGATGTCGAGAAGTTGGTCGACGACGAGGCCGTTCTTGCAACCAATACCTCATCGATTTCTATCACCGCCATCGGTTCGGGGTTGCAGTGTCCGGAGCGGTTGGTTGGGATGCATTTTTTCAATCCGGTGCCGCTGATGGGCTTGGTCGAGATCATCAGCGGAGTTGCCACCGACCCGCGGGTCGCGGATATGGCCTACGAAAGGGCGGCTGCCTGGGGGAAAAGTCCCGTGTACGCCAGGTCCACGCCTGGATTCATCGTCAACCGGGTTGCGCGACCGTTCTATGCCGAGGCGCTTCGCCTGCTGCAGGAGGGGGCGGCGGAACCTGAAACCCTGGACGCCCTCATGCGCGAGGCGGGCGGCTTCCGCATGGGGCCATTCGAACTGATGGACCTGATCGGACACGACGTCAATTTCGCGGTGACCCGCTCGGTGTTCGAGGCCCACTACTACGATCCGCGGTTTACACCTTCACTGATCCAGCAGGAACTGGTCGAGGCGGGATTCCTTGGGCGCAAATCCGGACGCGGGTTCTTTCTCTACGATGACGCCGAGCGGCCGCAGCCGCAAACGGCATCCGATGTCGATGCTCCCTCGAGTATCGTCGCACATGGTGATCTCGGGCCGTTGGCGCCGCTGGTCGAATTGCTGGCGTCGAAAGGCATCGATGTCGGGCGAGCCTCGGATGAGACCGGCGGCGGCTGGCTCGAACTCGACGGCAGGGTTGTGGTTGCGATGACCGATGGACGCAGCGCCACCGAACGCATGGCGACCGAACTGAAAAAGCCGCTGGTGCTGGTGGACCTGGCCCGCGACCTGGCCCAGGCAACCCGGATCGGGCTGACACCGGCCGATCAGACCACGGAATCGGAACGCGACCTGGCGGTCGGATTGTTTCAGCAACTCGATAAAGCGGTGTCGGTCATCTCAGACGTCCCTGGCATGCTCGTCATGCGCACCGTGTGCATGCTGGCCAACGAAGCCGCCGACGCCGTCAATCAGGGTGTGTGCGACGCCGAGTCCGTCGACACCGCCATGCGAAAGGGGGTCAACTATCCGCTCGGTCCGATAGAATGGGCGCGGCGAATCGGGCTCGGCTATGTGGTCGGGGTCCTGAGCAATCTGGCCACCGGCTATGGTGAGGATCGCTATCGGGTCTCGCCGTTGCTGCGCCGGTTGCTGTTTGCAGGAGCCGGTCCGCGATGAGCGGCATCGGTCAGGGTATCGCAATGATTTTCGAACGGGTATATAGAACCGGTATGACCAGGAGAGTGGAGGTTACAGCATGAACGCCCGAAGCCATCGACCCGAAGGGCTGGAGCCGATCGAAACCGCCAGCCAGGATGAACTGCGTGCGTTGCAGCTCGAGCGACTGCGCTGGACCGTCAAACATGCGTTCGACAACGTCGAACCGTTTCGCAAAAAGTGCCAGGCCCTGAATGTTCACCCTGACGATCTGACCTCCTTGTCGGATCTTGCCAGATTTCCCTTCACCGTAAAGAATGATTTGCGGGATAACTACCCGTTCGGCCTCACCGCCGTTCCGATGGACGACGTGGTGCGTATCCACGCGTCCAGCGGCACAACCGGCAAACCAACGGTGGTGACCTATACCAAAAACGATATCGACGTCTGGGCCCTGACGGTCGAGCGTTCGATTCGTGCTTCGGGAGGCCGGTCGAGCGATATTGTCCACGTCGCCTACGGTTACGGTCTGTTCACCGGCGGCCTCGGTGCGCACTACGGCGCGGAACGCATGGGGTGTGCGGTGGTGCCGATGAGCGGCGGCCAAACCGAAAAACAGGTACAGCTCATCCAGGACTTCAAGCCGCGCGTTATCATGATCACCCCCTCCTATGTACTCAATATCGTGGATGAGATGGAACGTCAGGGTATCGACCCGGTCACCAGTTCACTGGAGATCGGAATCTTTGGCGCGGAGCCCTGGACGGGCAGTATGCGCGAGGAAATCGAAACCCGGCTAGGCATCGACGCCGTCGATATCTACGGCCTGTCGGAGGTCGGCGGCCCGGGCGTGGCCAATGAGTACCACGCTGACCAAAGAGGCGCTGCCGATGATCCGCTACCGTACCCGCGACCTGACGCGGCTGCTGCCGCCCACCGCCCGTGCCATGCGGCGCATGGACAAGATCACCGGTCGCTCCGATGACATGTTGATCATTCGCGGGGTGAATATGTTTCCGAGCCAGATCGAGGAACTTGTGCTGAAAATGCCCAAGCTTGCGCCGCATTACCAGCTGATGGTCAGCCGGGAAGGCCATCTGGACAAGCTTACCGTAAACGTCGAGCGTCGCCCCGCCGCCACCGAAGCAGACGATGGGGCGCTCATCGGGGAGCTGCAGCACCACATCAAGTCCTATATCGGTCTCAGTACCCAGATCATCGTCTCCGCACCCGGAACCGTGGAGCGTTCACAGGGCAAGGCGAGGCGCGTGATCGACAACCGGGACAAGGGTTACGTATAGCGAAGCCCGTCCATGACTGGAGTATGGTGATGTATGCTCAAATGGTAAAAACCGACGGCGACAGGGTCAAAACGCCGGATGAGATGACGGCGCAGGAGCGCGCTTTCCAGGCACGCATCGATGCCGGTATAAAAATCGAACCCAAGGATTGGATGCCCGAGTCGTATCGTAAGACGCTAATCCGCCAGATTTCCCAGCACGCCCATTCTGAAATCGTCGGCATGCTGCCAGAGGGCA
>CAMYOI010000408.1 GCA_947259955.1 uncultured Gammaproteobacteria bacterium | reverse complement strand
TGAAATGGAATGGTCCGCCTCGCACTCTTAATCGGCGTCGTAATGCGCCAGAATGGAGATTTCTATCCAATCAAAATAGAAGCGAGGCGAACCATGAACGATCATAGCGAAAACAGAGATATCAAGGTAGTGGCAATTGATTTGGCCAAGAAGAGCTTTCAGCTGCACGGTGTGGATGCCAATGGCCACAAAGTGATGGGGAAGAAATTGACTCGTAACAAGCTCAAGAACTTTATGGTAAATCTTCCGCCGTGTCTGGTGGTGATGGAGAGTTGTTCAGGTGCCCACTACTGGGGACGCCTATTTCAATCCTTTGGCCATGAGGTCAAGTTGATCGCTCCCCAGTTTGTCAAGCCCTTCGTCAAATCCAACAAGAATGATGCAGCGGATGCGGCGGCGATCTATGAGGCTTCGCAACGCCCCGGGATGCGTTTTGTGGCGATCAAAAGTGTAGAGCAACTGGATATGCAGGCGATCCACCGGGTTCGGAGTCAACTGGTCAAGACCCGCACAGCGGCGGTGAATCAGGTTCGTGGGTTGTTGTTGGAACACGGGATCGATATTCCCAAAGGGCGCGCCCAGGTGCTCAGGAAGCTTCCGGGCATACTTGAAGATGCCGAGAACGGACTCAGTGGACGCTTTCGTTCCGTGTTACATGATCTGCAGGAAGAGCTGAGGCACATCGACCAGCGTATTCAACGGTATGACACACAGATCGAGCAGATCGTGCGGGACAGCGAGCAAGCCAGGCTACTGCTTACTATTCCCGGAATTGGTCCCAAGACTGCCACGGCGCTGTTATCGAGTATTGGCGATATCGGTCAATTCAAGAATGGCCGGGAACTGGCCGCATTCCTTGGATTGGTACCGAGACAACACTCCACGGGAGGGAGGCCAACCCTGTTGGGGATCAGCAAGCGTGGAGATGTGTATCTGCGTACCCTGCTCATCCACGGTGCCCGTGCGGTACTGCGGTATGTCGACAACAAACAGGATCATACCAGTCGCTGGGCCAAAGAGCTGATGCATAGGCGCGGTGTCAACATTGCCGCTGTAGCGATGGCGAACAAGATGGCGCGTACGGTCTATGCACTGTTGAGCAAGGGTGAGAAATACAACATAAACCACATTGCAGCAAAGTCGGCGTGAGTGACTGACACCCGTGTTTGAATCAATGAACTTACAATAGCAGGAGACCCACCACCCAGGTTGCGAAGAGAAAAATCAAAGTGATGGCATGAAAGGTGAGACCTGCATTCCTGGAAACCTGTTAAATACTCTGGCTCCGACAAACCGGAAGACCGCTAATGAGATAAGGACTGGAATGCGCGAATTTCCATCAGGGCCCGAAGGCATCACTCCTTCAATCGAGAGGCCAATCGAGAGGCCGGATATAAGACTGCAACTTCTCCTTCATGTACACAATGATCTTTCTCTTGCATACGCGAGGCGGACCATATAAGTATACAGCAGCCCCTCGATTAGCCATCAAACATTGTCAATATAAGCCTCTGCTAACAGACGGCTTTCGACCCAAAGCGGAACTAGTCTTTTATTCACGACGCTGGGAAAAGTAGAACCAGGGTTTACGTTAGCGTACCGCGCTAATTTCTTTAATGTAGGTCTGATTGTCGAGTTGGACTGAAGGGAATTGCATTATAGTTGTTGCAGCTCTGTTTATAATTGCGTCGAGTACCTGAATTCTATCAAGCACAAACATGTGTTATTGCAGCTGGCCGTCTATATTTCTACAATATATTTGTTGGCCGGTTTATTAAATAAGTAGCGAATGATCTGCGAGCGCCTTAAACTGGCGTATCGAAACTTTTTCCTATCAATTACGCATAAGCAACCATTGAAAGTAATCGTATGCGCATACACCACTTAACCACTATTTTCGCCTTTATCGCACTCATTGCTTGCTTTATATCACCCATAACCGTGCACGCCGCAATGTTCAAAGTGCTGGTCGTTATGAGCTATGAGGAAAACAACCCGTGGTGTAAAGAAATCAAAGCGGGTATTGATTCTATCTTATCCAGTACGAGCGACATCACGTACTTTTACATGGACACGAAAGTCGATTTTGATGGTGGTCCGAAAAAAGCCAAAGAAGCATACGCTCTTTTCCAGCAAATAGAACCCGATGGATTGATCACAGCAGATGATAACGCTCAAAAACTATTTGTCCTTCCGTATATTAAGGGGCGTTTCGAGACACCAGTCATGTTTTGCGGCGTCAACACCGAGGCGAAACAATATGGGTTTCCGACACCAAGTGTGTCCGGCATCCTGGAGCGAGGACATATTCGTGAATCCATCGCACTAGCTAAACAACTCGACTCTTCAATAAGGTCTATTGCTTTCCTGGCCAAAGAAAGCCCCTCCGGGAGAGCGCTATTGCAACAGGTCGAGAGCGAATCTGAAACATATCTGGCAAAAAGTACTTTCCATCTCATAAATAGTATTAACGACTTACATGCGATTGACGAAGTCTTAAATGAGAAAAGTGATGCTATATACATCGATAGCTTGCAAGGAACAAAAGATCTGTTTGGCAATCCGCTGTCAAACAAAGCTATGCCTGATTGACAAATATCACAAACCCATCATAGGCGCTAATCAGTATCATGTTGAGCAAGGTGCTTTATGTGCGGTTGTCAAAACCGGTCAAGAGCAAGGAAGAACCGCGGCGGAAATGCTTCAAAAGGCAATGCAAGGGACGCCCGTTGAAGACATTCCTGTCGCCCAGAACTTCAGAGGTAAGCGGGTCATTAATGTCTCCGCAATGGAGGCTTTGAACCTGCACGTTAAGCCGATCGTGTTACTGGGTGCCACGCTGGTTAAATCTATTCAATAGATTCGAGAATTGCAGTGCGTTTTATTCCGGCCAAATACGAACGACGGTTAAGCTCCAAGTTATTTCTCGCAAACGTTGCGACCAGCGTTGCATTGTTGTTGATTGCTGGTTTTATCATCTACTCGTTTACTGCAGTTAGGATTAAGTCGGCAGACGTTGCGTACACTGACATCGATAATGTAATCCAAAATGCTCGCGCAACGCGCAGGCTATCGAAAGTTTTTTCCGATATTGAGTTATTAGACAGAACGTTCTACGCAAATGCCGAATACCTGTCGCCGGAAGGAAGACGGTTGGCCAAGGAAATCGAAAATATTCGAGAATCCACTATTAACGAGGTTCTGAAAGAATCCCTTTCGACCTTGTCTAATCAATTTAATTTTTTCCTCTCGCAGGGCGCTATTGTCAACGAGGTCCTGCGTTCTAGGGAGTTGATCGATGAAGAAATACATGCAGAGCTAACAAAGCTGGAGGTGCTGATTAGCGAATGGCTAATAGAAGCCACCTTGCAAGAGGAAGATACGGAATTTGTTACACAACAACTAATACTCGTCAACGGTTACCGCGAAAGCTTACTGATTATCGCAAGGCTGTATGCGGAGCTGAGTCTGAATACCAGTTTTGACTCGTTTTCGATCAAGAATTCGCCAATTATAGAAGCGATCGATGATCTTGCTCTCAGGCTTCAAACAATTACAGCCTCTATTCCGGAAGTAGCTCAGCGTGGTGAAATTATCAAGGACAAATTGCTGGAATACCGGGCAGCTGTTGAACGAGTGTATAAAGACAACACTCGTCTTAATTTGCTAAGAGCAAATCTAGACGTATCGAAGAAAAGCTCCTTGTCAGCGATGGAAGGTATAGAGATAGCGCTCTCCACAGCGGCACAATCGGCGGTCGGAAAGATTGAGGAAATAGTAACATTTGCGAGGAATATTATTGTCTTATCGACAGTTGTTGTGATCGCCCTTATCTTTATCACAACTAGACAACTTAGCGAATTCAATATTCAACGTCCGATGCGATCGATTTTGAGTGGAATAGAATCGCTCAGCAAAGGGAATTTACAAAACAGAATTAAGCTAGGACGGGAAGATGAGTGGGAGACTATCGGACAATCCCTGAATAACATGGCCGCGGAACTGGATCAGTCTCAGGAAGCGCTTCGAAAGTCATACGAGGCTCTTGAACGAAGAGTAGAGGAGCGCACCCAGCAGCTGGCACAGACAGTCGAGGCACTGTCGGAAAGCGAATCGAGCCTCGTAGAGGCACAACGAATCGCACATCTCGGCCATTGGTCTTGGGATATTCAGACGGGCAGTAACGTATGGTCCGAAGAACAATACAGGATTTTCGGTCTTGAGCCATTCGAAGTCGACGTGAATCAAGAGCTGTTCGTCAGTTTTCTCCATCCCGATGACTCGAACCGCGTTTTGGCAGCGACATCCGAAGCTATCGAACAGGAAAAAGGTTACGACGCAGAATATCGTATTGTTCGGCGGGATGGCACGATAAGGTGGATCGAAGCTCATGGGCAAGTGCAGCGAGATCACGATGGCCAACCAATTGAGATGTCTGGAACAGTTCTCGATATCACCGAGCGCAAGCGAATTGAACGCCTGCTGTTGGAAGAAAAGGAACGCGCGATAGTTACGCTCCACTCCATCGGCGATGCGGTGATAGCGACGGATGCCCACGGCTATATCGAGTACCTTAATCCGGTAGCGGAGAAGCTTACCGGGTTCGATCTCGATGAAGCCCGAAGTCAAGCGCTAGATCGAGTGTTTCGGATCATTAATGAAGAGACGCGTCACGCAGCGGAAGACCCAGTCGCGCGCTGCTTAAGCGAGGGTAAGATTGTCGGGTTAGCCAACCACACGATTTTGGTTAGTAGGTCTGGCACGGAGCACGCAATCCAAGACTCGGCGGCCCCGATTCGGGACCCAACCGGTGAGGTACTGGGCGTCGTCCTGGTCTTCAGTGATGTGACCGAAGCACGGCGGCTTTCGCGGGAGATTTCTTACCAGGCGTCTCATGACGGATTGACGGGGCTCACGAATCGACAAGAGTTTGAGCGGCGTCTCAAGCGGGTAGTTGAGACAGCCCGAAACAGTTCGACGAACAACGCGCTGTGTTATCTGGACTTAGACCAGTTTAAGCTGATAAACGACACTTGCGGGCATGTGGCCGGTGATGAGGTCTTACGGCAAGTGAGTAGCTTGTTGCAGAAAAATATCAGACATCGTGACACGATCGCCCGCCTGGGGGGTGACGAGTTCGGGTTGTTAATGGAACATTGCTCTCTCAATGAAGCCCAACAAGTCGCTAGAAAGTTGGTCGAGGCCGTTTCGGACTACGAATTCTTGTGGGAAGACAAGAGATTCAAGATCGGTGTGAGTATTGGGTTGGTGGCCGTTAATGATCTTAACACCGATGTCAATGGTTTATTGAGTGCAGCGGATACCGCCTGTTTTATAGCGAAGGACCAGGGTCGCAACCGCTTCCACGTGTTTCAAGAAGACGATGAGCATTTAGTGCGACGTCATGGGGAAATGCAATGGGCAGTGCGGTTGCCTCGAGCCCTGGAAGAAGGCAGTTTTCGATTGTACTTTCAGCCAATGACACCGGTTACCAGTAAAGTTGTGGAGGGGGCGCACTATGAGGTGCTCATGAGATTGGAAGAGGATCAGATTGTGTTGCCGGAAACGTTTTTGCCGGCGGCTGATCGCTACCAACTGTCCAGTCAGCTGGATCGCTGGGTAATCGCGACAACGTTTCAGTGGATTGCCGATCATCCAGCACATCTCCGGGGCCTGTATCTTTGCGCCATCAATCTTTCAGGCCATTCGCTGAACGAGGAAGCTTTCTTAGAGTTCATCAACCAAAAGCTCAAAGATTCGCCGATCCCGCCGGAGAAGATTTGCTTCGAAATCACGGAAACCGTGGCAATTTCCAATTTTTCAAGAACTAGAGACTTCATGAAGGATCTAAAAGCTCAAGGATGCCATTTTGCGTCGGACGACTTCGGTAGCGGCTTATCCTCGTTTGGCTATCTCAAGAATCTACCAGTAGACTTTCTGAAGATCGACGGCGCTTTTGTGAAGGATATCTTGGATGACCCTTTGAGCCTGGCTTTAGTAACGTCTATCAACGAGATCGGTCAGGTCATGGGAATAAGGACCATCGCCGAATATGTAGAGAATGAGGCGATACTGGAAAAGCTTCGAAAAATCGGCGTAGATTACGCACAGGGATTTGCGATCGCCCGGCCAAGACCAATCGAGGAGTTGCTGACCTAGCGTAAGCAGGCGATTGCGTATCCGTTCCGCACAATACGGGACACTCGTTACGACAGTTCTAGTCTCCTGTCTATGGATAGCAGATAACGAAACGCGCTAAAGAATACCCTTTGAATGATTTGCAGAAGTGTTAAATCTTGTCTGGCGCTGAGTTCAAAAATACGAAGGTTACGGTTGTGAAGGAGGTGCGGGACCAGGCCATGACGAAGCGCACGCGACTAGGCTGCTGTAACCTTGCCATGATCCAGACCGGCGCCGAGAGTTAGGTCGCCCATCTCGGTAAGAGCCGGGCGATTCGCCGCCACCGGAGGTACACCTTAACCTCCTGCTTGACACTGGGATGCCCTCAACGTTTAACAAGGGGTTCGACGGCACGTGGCGCATTTCAGAGAACCGAATTGGAAATTTTGCACTTATTCGATTGAATGTACGAAGTAGTTGAATTTGGGTTTTACAACGCCGAGCGGAGAAGGTCTCCTATAAACGAGTCGTAAGAGGCGGTTCCGATAGCTTGCGGCGAAGGTCCGGACCTGGCCGGTTGCTGACAGACAGGGTGC
>CAMYOI010000407.1 GCA_947259955.1 uncultured Gammaproteobacteria bacterium | reverse complement strand
CGCAACGACATGCAACATCGCGATCCGGACGTGTTGAGTCCAGGACTTGGGAAGTGGGATTCGAGGCGGATTCTTGTTTCCCATCATGTTCTCCGTGGTGTCCTATTATTTCTTCAAAGGTTCCACTAAAAACAAGAAAAGTTCAAGGAAATCAATATACTTGGTCCACACTTACGCACCAAAAGAATCGCTGGACCACTACAGAGGTGCTTGAAGAGTGGAATCCACTTGGGGACGCTTCGAATAACTTCGACGAGCTGGATGGGTATCGGTACGAGGCCATTGACATTATTTCGACCATTGATCTGATTTCTGGCCCGAATAAAGCAAAAAAAGTCATCTCCCAGGTGCTAACCGAAGCGTTTAATATAGAACTCGATCAAGCCGAATTGGCCCATACAGCAAAGAAAGTGGAACATGTGCTGGGCGCTGACTAGATTCTGCAGACATGATAACCATTCCTGTAGAAATCATTACTTTTTCAGCAACCTGCTAAGAGGTCATGGATTGCTTATGGACCCGGTGCCAGCTGGCATATTCGCGAACCTCTTACCTACATCACTGCAACACGACACAACCCGACGTGGCTGCCTTAATCTCACCACACCATGAGCCCGGATAACATGGCCGGAGGAAAGTAAAAACTCACTCGTGCCCAAAAGGCGGCAAAGAAAGCTAGGCAAGAGAAGACCATGACCGTGTTTCGCAATAGCAAGCAAGTCCGGGTGAAGCGGCCCGAGTCGATTAACGGTATGGACGTGGACGAATTCATCAGAAGGAATGCGAACCCCCTATGGCTGCATCAAAATGAAATGTGGGAACATCTGGACAACGACGACAAGGAGTAACGGCGTAAACTGCGCTTCAGATCTCATACACCTTGTAGGTAAAAAACGCGTGGGATCTAGTGAGGCGAAAAACTGTATACTCCGTTCTGGTTTCCCAGGCCCCGTTGCTTGAACCGGTGCGACGCGGACTCAACTTGATGTCAATTACGCCAGATTTACGCCTACGCCAAACCTACGCCGAGGCCATTTAACTAATTGATAAAACAAGGGGCGCGACTCCGGCCCCGGGCCCCAAAAACTTATGATGTTTTAGGTGACAGGATTGCTCAACCTTCCGTATCAAGTTTGATCAGACGGAATGCTTGACCTCATAGTGATCAGCCCGCATTTCTTACCAGACGTTCAGCGACACCTGTCCCGCGTCTTCGCTTGGAACGCTGATGAGAAATGTGGACTAGTAACTCAATCAGGCTGAGCGTTAATTTACGCCGCCAGTGGCAACGAAACCGTAAACATCGCCCCTGCATCATCAGGTCGGTTCGCCGCTTCGACCTGTCCTTCATGAAACTCGGCGATGAGCTTGACCACATAAAGTCCCAGTCCAAGTCGTGATTGTTTGGCGTTCTTCTTGCCAAGGGACACCATGGGATCGAACAACCGGTCCGTCATGGTGTGAGGCAGGAGTTGCCCCTGGTTGATAATGGTCAGTCGGGCATAGTTGTTGAGTTCATCCAGCCTGAACAAGATGGGGGATCCTTCCTTTCCGAAGTCAACGGCGTTGTCCGCAAGTTTATCCAGCATCTGCGCAATCAGGTCCTGTACGCCCTCGATATTGAGCGGGTGGGCGCGCACCACGAGTTCGAATTTGCGATCCGGGTGGGTCAGTTGATAACCCTCGATATAGCTTGATACGAGTCGTACCAGATCGAATCGTTCCCGTGATTCGCTGTTCAGCGCATCCTCAAGGTTCGCCGCCTCGGTGAGGTTGGTTAGAATGGAACCCAGTCTGATGATCCCGTTCTTTGCTCGCGTCATGTATTTGCTGTTTTGCGTGGAGGGTATCTCTTCCTGCAGATTATCGAGAGAAGAGTTGACTACGTTGAGTGGGTTGTTGAGCTCGTGGGCGAGGGTGTCCGGCAGGCCCTCGAGGTAGCGTGTATACTGGCTTAATCTGTCCAGCATGGCGCTGATACTGCGGGAGAGATCGCCGATCTCATCGCCCGCATTCTGTTCTTCTTTGATTTGGGGATTGCGTACTCTTCCATCAGGGCCAATCGCCGAATCCGTGGCGTTTCGCAGACGGTGGATGCGTAGTGTCAACCGCGACGCAAACAGAATCAGCGCTGCCGTGATGATGACGATGACCAGCAGGGTCACGCTGATTACGTTTTCCAGGATCTGGATCTGGCTGCTCAGGATCTCGTTGCTGCTCTGTTCTACGACAACCACGCCCAGGACCTGGTCGGCGGACCAGACTGGGTTTGCCGCCATCAATATCTCGGATTTTCCGTCCAGTGACGGCCTTCGTTCCGTCTGGGGCACCCCGGCGATGGCCCGCTTGAATATCTCATCGTTACGTTCGGCAACATCGGTGGCGATATCTTCGAAATTAGTCTGCGTGCCCCCGATAATCCGGTTGTAGATGTCGTGGAGCACGCCGTCGTACCAGCGCTTGAACCGTTCTCCCAACGATGTCGGTATTGGCTCTGCGGGCAGGTCGCGGGATAGTTTTCCGACGACTGCCCGCACCTGCTGCTGACGATCGAGCACCCAGATCCGTGCAACGGGTCGGTTGAGCCCCCGTAATATTTTGGCGACTTCGGGAGAGTGGATCAGCAGACGGCTCAATGGTTCGTCGGATTCCGTAGACTTTGAAGCGATGATTACCCGCTCGATTTTCCGCTGTTTGGGATCGTCGACATCCGCTACAATGAATCCCAACCTTGATTGCGAGTCGATAAGGAATCTGGGAAGACGCAACTCGACCACGTAGCCTTTTTCGGTAGGCGTGAGCTCCGCCTCGAAATCGTAGTTGGGTTCCCCGGTCAGCGGGTATTTCCAGTTTTCGTCCATGAGATACACGGCCATCCGTCCGGGCGCCGCCGCGGTGAGCACATAACGCTTGACCCGATCCCCTGGGTTTTCGATCACCAGGCGCAGGTGGTCGCTGTTATCCAGGCTGCGTCTTGCCAGGTCGCGGGGCACCCAATGGTCGTCGGTGACTTTAAACAAACCGTAGATATAGGATCCTCGGTAGCCGATGATCGATTCATAGCTCAGTGTATCGGGGTCGTAGTCCAGATCACACGTAAGTCCGTTCGAACCGTCATATCTGAGTGTCTGCTCAAGCAGCTCCCCCCAGTCGCTCACATCGCCGTCAAGACGTATGAAGTTGGGCAGGGAGTAAGCGTACAAATCGGTCGGCTTGCCGATGAGTTCCGACGCACCGGTCTTTGGGTCGAAGAATTCAGGACGATCATTGAGGACCGTGGATACAGCGCGTGCGGTCAGGCTCAACGCACTCTCCTGACCCTGCAGCAGGAAGGTCTTCATGCCTTTAACGTATTCGTACCCCATCCAAGGGATCAGGATGAGTGCGAGCGCTACGAAGAGAAGCTTCGATCGAATGCTAAGACCACGGGAACCTTGGGCCTTGGCCATATGTAATTGTATCTCTTACTCGGGTTGCCAGCGGTATCCTACACCGAATACGGTCTGGATCATCGAAAATTTAGGATCGACTTCCTTGAATTTTTTCCGTATGCGGCGGACGTAGCCGTTGATGGTGTTCCGTTCCACGTAGCTCTGCCGTGTGATCTGCATCAGATTTTCATAGGTTTTGACATGGCCCGGGCGCTTGGCCAGGGCCTGCACCAGCCAGAACTCGGTGAGTGTGAGATTGACCTCGTTGTTGTCCCATCTCACCGACATACTATTTGGATCGAGCATCAGCGGACCCAATCTCAGGATAGCCTCGAGTTCGGTGGTCTGCGTATGCAGAGTGTCAACGATTCGGAAAAGGGAAGTTACGCGCACGGAGAGAAATTGCAGGTTCACCGGCTTGGTCAGGTAGTCCCATGCATCGAGTCGTAGCCCCGATACGCGATCGATGTCCGTGTCCCGCGCGGTGAGAAAAATAATCGGCAGTTTGGGTGCAATGGCGCGCAGGTCACGGCACAAATCGAAGCCGCCGTCAATCTCGTCTTCCAGCATGATGTCCAGGATCATGCCCGCGAAAGCATCCACGCGATTCCCATAAGTCCGGACATTGAACCCGTTCGCAATCAGTGCGTCGGCGTAATTTTCCCGTTGGTCGACATCGTCCTCGACGATTGCAATGCTTCTAGACATAGATCACTCAGCGTTTGTTCCTTAAAACAATAAGATACAACAGATTCTACTAAAACAACTTTAACTATCGTAGACACCACGAAATTGCCACTAATTATCCCAGAATTAGACAGACTAATGGAGTTTAATTCAACTTAGCAGAACAGCAGTCGTCCAGAACGCACGGAGGCCCCGTTGCTCGAATCCGGAAGATACGCTGGAACGACTGGGAGACTTCACCAAAATGGGTAAAGCAGTATTCGTGCCGCTGACAGATGAGATTCTGTACGAGCACCCTGAGTTGATCAACGGACCGGTATTACCGTATTCGGCTGGGCGGCCATGCCACCATTGGTTGTCCGTAGAGTTGAACCCGGTGGATGATGTTCCAATCAAGGCCGCCAACAATACCCGAAACCGGATTCCCGCGTATCGTCAGTGGCTGGCAGCCCTGCGGCTACCGTCACTGCAAAGCCTGGCGAGGTAGAGCCCCATCCTTTTCGAGTCCCTGAGATTCCTCGC
>CAMYOI010000406.1 GCA_947259955.1 uncultured Gammaproteobacteria bacterium | reverse complement strand
GTGTAAACAGCACCTGTGTATCTATTGATGGAAAGAATCATTCTCCTATTACAGTGCCAGGCGGAATAAAACCCGTCTGCCTTCCGTCTACTACAAGTCGATGAAACACTTTGTTTCGTCATAACCCTGGCAAATAACAGCAACAAGTGTCGGGTTACATAATAATTTATGGAGGGGTGCAATCATGAAATCCAGGATACTTTTTTCTGGTCACAGCATGCTGTGGCCACTACTGCTGGTGGCCGGTTCGTTTGCGCCACAGGCGGATGCGAGCAGGAATGTGACGCTCATCGAGATGGGTGATCTGCACGGTACGCTCGTACCGCATGCCGCGGTAATCAAAAACATCGATGGGTCGGAACGCCAGGTTGCCAGTGCAGGCGGTCTTGCCCGGCTCAAGACCGTGGTCAACAGCATCCGTGCGGATAATCCGGAGGCAGTACTGCTGTCGGCCGGCGACCTTACTCATGGCAGCGCAGAGACCCTGTTCACAGTGGGTGATGCCATGATGAAGGCGATGAATGCCTTCGACATTGATGTGTTCACGCCGGGCAACTGGGACTTTGGCTACGGTCCTGCCGTGTTCCGCAACCGCTTTACCAGCTTCGGACCGAAACCGGGCGTGCCGCCGAACATTGCGGTCATGGCCGGCTATATTGGCTGTGACGATGGCAGTTGTGTAGAGGAGAAGGGAATCACCCGATTTACACTGCACGATCTGAAGCGAAAAGGTGCTACAGATTCCGACTTGCCGGCAACAATCAGTACCGGAAATACCGCGGCTGCGGCAAAGGTTTACGACATCAAGAAGTTAAAAGCGAGACCTACAAAGTGAGCACATTTCTGACGTTTCGACAGAAAGTGCGACAGAAAATAATCAAACGCTTATAAGAAAGGCTCGTAAGTCATTGTTTTTACTGGTGGGCCGTGCAGGGATCGAACCTGCGACCACCTGATTAAAAGTCAGATGCTCTACCGACTGAGCTAACGGCCCATGTTCCAAATTCTTTGTCGCGGCGGGAGGGCCATCTTGGAGTTATCGCGGCGGGGCGCCGCTCCTACCTGCTCCGATGTACCCGCTCCTTACGCGAGCGGACGCGCGATTATCTAGAAGGCGAATAGGGCTGTCAAACCGGATAAATGTTGAACATTGCAGTGCAATCCAGTCGCGGGTGCCCTGCCTACCCCCCTTCAGCCTGCAGTTTGCGCAGTCTGGTTTGGGCGGAAATCGCGACCCGGCTTCCCGGAAAGCGGTTGACGACCTGGGTAAAGGTCTGTCTTGCTTCCTCCTTGGCGCCCAATTCGTACTGGATATAGCCCAACTTCAACATCGCCTCGGCAACCCGTGCACTGTCGGGATACCGCTTGACCACCGTTTCGAATGCGGTCAGTCCGCTTGGGAAGTCCCGGGTGACGTACATCGCTTCACCGATCCAGTACTGAGCATCGTCGGCCAGTGCGCCGCCGGGATGCCGCGCCAGCTGCTGTCGAAAGGCCGTCACTGACTCCGGGTAGCGGCTCTGCTTCAGCAGATTGAAGGCCTCGTCGTAGGCAGTCTGTTCTTCGGGTGTCGCAATGGCGGCCTGAGGACCTGTAACCGGCTGAGAGGCTGCCACCGTACCCTGGGTCACGGACGCCATGCCTTGCCCCCCGGTGGAAACCGTATTGTTGGTAACCCGCGATGAATCCGGCGACAACTGTCCGACATTGCCGCCGGCGGCCGGCGCCGTCGTTGTACCAGGTTGCTGGGCACCGAACCCGGTTCCGGTGTTGCTCGTTCCCAGCCCGGCGCTCCCTGGGGCAGGCTCGGACAACGAGAGCCCGCGTCCGGCGGTCCTTTCCTGTTGGCGCAGTCTGTAGTCCAGGTCGTCATACAGGTTGCGTTGGCGCTCCGCCAACTTGTCGAGCTGGTTCCGTTGCAGCTCGATCTCGTTGCGCAAGCGCGCCAACTCTTCCCGGAGGCCCTGCACTTCAACAGTGTTGCGTACTGCCTCGCTGCTTGACCCAGTCGCGCCCGTGGTATTTGAAGATGTGGGCCCGGTGGTTTCACAGCCGGCTAGCGCAGAGGCGGCCAGCACGGCGATACCAAATTTAGCGTAACACTTCATCTAAAAGTTTTGACTTCTTAACCCTGGTTCTATCTCAGAATAACCACCCGGCGATTGAGCGCCCATGCCGACTCGTTATGCTCCAGCGACTCGGGTCGCTCCTCGCCGTAGGATATCGTTTGCATGCGATCCCGCGCGACGCCGTACGCAACCATTATTTCCGCGACCGAAAGAGCACGCCGCTCGGCTAGTGCCAGATTATACTCGCGTGTGCCGCGTTCGTCCGCATGACCCTCCAGAACGGCCGTGGTACCAGGTTTATTCAGCAAATCCTGGGCATGCGCCTCGATCAGCAGCCGGGCTTCATCTGTAACGGACGTGCTGTCGTACTCGAAATATACCTTGTTGTTAGTGGCGAGGTCGCCCCCCGCGCCGAGCGCCGAGCCCATACCGCCCGTGCCGTCGCCAAGAGCGGTTGTGCTGACGCCCTCATCGTCGCCGTCTTTTACGCCTTTTTTACCGCCACACGCGGCCACGGTGAGACTCAAAATTATTACCAAGAAAATGGAAGTCTTGTTACGCATTGTTTATCTCCTAGAGTTTGCGGTTGTATGGCGACCAGGCGGGCTCTCGGACATCACCCTTCTGGAATCGCAAAACTTGCTTGACGCGGCCGTCCGCTGATACGGCGGAAAGTACGCCACTGCCCCCCTGCTGGGTGGCGTATAAAATCATCGCCCCGTTTGGCGCGAAAGACGGGGATTCATCGAGGGTGGTATCGGTAATGACGAACAGCCCCTTGCTGTCCAAATGAAACACGCCAATACGGTAGCCTGCTCCCTGGTTCGTCACCATGGTCAGCCTTTTTCCATCCGGGGAGTATGACGCACGGGCATTATAAGTGCCCTCGAACGTCAGCCTTTGCACACCGGAGCCGTCCATCCTCATGCGGTATATCTGAGGTCTACCGGCACGATCGGAGGTGAACACGATGCTGCTGCCATCCGGGGAAAAAGCGGGTTCGGTATCGATGGCAATGTGGTTAGTCAACCTGCGCGTCTGCTTGTTCTGCAGGTTGATTGTATAGATCTCGGCATTGCCTTCCCGCGACGACACTACGGCAAGGGTGCGGCCGTCGGGGGACCACGCCGGCGCTCCGTTAACCCCCTGATACGAGGAGACCAGATCGCGCTTACCGTCGCCCAGGCGCTGTACGAATATCATGGAGCGTCTTTGTTCGAAAGACACGTAGGCAAGCCGCTCTCCATCTGGAGACCAGGCAGGTGATAGAATGGGTTCTTTCGATTCCAGAATAGTCACCGCGCCGAATCCGTCGGAGTCGGCAACCCTCAGCAGATAACGGGTCCGCGTCGGGCTCCGTTCCAGCGTAACGTAGGCGACGCGGGTATCGAAGGCGCCGCGCTCTCCGGTCAGAGCCTCGTAGACTATGTCGCTGATCTGGTGGGCGAGCTTGCGCAAAGATTTGCCGGGCACGTTGTAGCGGAATCCGGTCAGTTGCTTTGACTTGAACACGTCGAATACCCGGAACTCGACCTGATACTGGTTGGCGCCGGCCCTCTGCATCCGGCCCACGACAAGGGCCTCGGCCTTGATCAGCCGCCAGTCCTTATAGTTGACCTGGAGATGGTCATGCGGATTGCTCAGAAAATCCCCTCGAGGAATGGTGTCGAAACGGCCGCTGCGCTTGAGATCAGCCTCGACGATATCGCTGACGAAATGGGGCGGCACGCCGGGTCCGTTCCACTCGAATGGCACCACCGCGATGGGTATGCCGGCTTCGACGCCCTGAGTGATCTCGATTTCGAGTGCCGCATTGGCATTGACACAGTAAAACATCAATCCCGCCAGCATCGACAGGACACCCGCACGTCTTAACGTATTTACATTATTGGAACCAAAGCTCATCAAATCAGATCTTCCGGATTGAAGTTAAGGTCCAGTTCACGAAAGCGCTCGTTCACGCCCCGCTCCTGGGGTATGGGTAGAGGAGAGGCCTTGTACACCGCGTTGACCACCGACCGATCGAACACGGAGTTGCCGCTGCTGCGGATCAACTCGGCGGAAACGACTTCGCCGCTGG
>CAMYOI010000405.1 GCA_947259955.1 uncultured Gammaproteobacteria bacterium | reverse complement strand
TTTCTATTCGATATCCTCAAAAAGAATATGTTCAACTTCGACACAGGCCCCAACATCAAGGCGGCCATACTCTTCGACAAGCTGCGTCTTGTCCGTTACTTCTACGTTACGACCACTGACAACCCATGTGCCAAAGCCACCCTCCGGCCGACTCTCGATAGAGCCGTAGAATTCCTCGCTGGCAGAACTGACTGGTGATACCAACAATGCTGCAAAGAAAAAAGTTGGAATAACATTCATATATTTCATAATTGCACCTCTTGATTTTTTAACGTTGGATACATACAACTCGTTAAGTTCCTAACGGTCTGTTATTGACGCTTTCGGCATCAAAAGGACTGTAATCGTGCTTTTACTTATTTCCCTATCAAGCATAATGGTCAGAAAAGCTATTGGAACATATGATGTATCGTAGTAGCTCGATAGCAATTAAATCTACATAGTTCAGACACAATACTTCTTGATTCTCATCAATTTAAGAATGTTTAAAAATGTTAGATGACACTACGGATGAGTTTTAAAACTGCTTAGGGTTTAATCAGCATATCTCTTATGTAAAACAAGCGGTTACATTGAATACTTTAGTTTTTTGATTAAGAAAATTATTGATGGGCAGATTGGGCAATTTTGATAGGCACGAAGGTAACGTATATTGCCGGCAGTTCCGGCTCAGGATGAAGTGTAAAGCAATCCCACCAAGAACGACTTCTAGTATGGCTACTGATAGGTAGTGTCATTGTGTTTAAGCCAGCCGCCTACATGACTACCTCTAGGATCATGGTGTGTCCAGTGCACTACACCACCTTTAGAGTTCCACTCATACTCTCCGTAAAAGTGAACTGTGTCGCCTTTGCGTAATGAATTAATGCGTGGTGCTAAATCAATGTTATGAGAAATAAGCAAGGTTTGGCCAGAGGAAAGCTTTAGAATAAATTTCTGATGCCTGCTTCCGCTTGTATCATCTGCCAAATTGCGAATGACAACTCCAGAGCCGTCAACTTGAACATTGCTTCTACGGTTTTCAATTGCACTGGCAAGTGCGCTGTCATCCGTAGTACTTTGTTGAACAAATGATTGTATGAAATCAGGGTTCTTGTCTAAGTACCCGTAAACCGAAAATACTATAACAATTAGTAATACTATCTTTTTCATATTATTCCGGCGTCCTATTAATTTCCTTTAGCCTTATAACGCCTATCAGCGGCTCAGTTTTGCTGAATCCGCCTGCATGCGTTTGTTAGTTAGCACGTGAACATTCTTGGTGTACAGCCGAAATCAACTAAAGCAGATACTGGAAGCATATTAGCTAGTAACAATCTTCAGCCAACAACGAGCTCTGAATGATGGCGTAATTCGCCTTGTAAGCAAAGCCCGTTGCCTTCGTCTGGTCAAACGAGTCAGCTCATGGTCAAGACGGCGCGGAAGCGGATCTCGTTGGCCATCATCTTCTCAAATGCCTCGTTGGCCTTCTCAAGCGGAAAAGTTTCGATCTTAGGTTTCACGCCGGTAAGCACGCTGAAATTGAGCGTGTCTTCCGAATCGATCGGCGATCCACTGGGCCAACCTGCGATGGACTTTCCAGTGAGCATGGTAAAAGGAGCGAATTCGACATTGTCGGCGGCAGCCGCAACAATTAGTAATTTACCCCTAGCCGATAAGCCATCGGTAAGTTCGCCGATAACTTTGGCGTTGGGGGCCGTGGCAAGGATGAGGTCTGCGCCACCCAGAGCCTGCAACGCTTCCGCTACGTTTGTTTGAGCAGTGTCTATGTATTGATTCGCACCGAGTTCCTTGGCTAGAGCTCGCTTGTCTTCGCCCCGTGAAAGAGCGATCGTGCGAAAGCCCATGCGACTGGCGTACTGCACGGCGAGATGACCAAGCCCACCGATGCCTGAGATCGCAACCGTGTCACCCGAACGTGCTCCTGCGTTACGCAGCGAATTAAAAGTTGTGACGCCAGCGCATAAAAGCGGGCCGGCATCGACAAAGGAGAGCTCATCCGGGATACGTGCCGCCGCTTCCCACGGAGCCACCATGTATTCCTGGTAGCCGCCGTCGTAGCTGATACCGCAGATCTTCGCACTGGTGCAGTTGATGAAATTGCCACGTCGACAAGGTGCGCATTGAAAACAGTGGCCACCATGCCAGCCGACCCCAACTCGGTCGCCTTCTTTGAAGGCGCTTACACCAGCCCCCAACACGTCGACAACGCCCGCAACCTCATGACCCGGGACGCGCGGGAACTCGATGCCAGGAAAGGCGCCGTATTTGACAAAGGCGTCGCTGTGGCAGATTCCGCAGGCTTCGACCTTGACTCGGATTTGACCTTCGGCGGGCTCCGGTACGGGTATCTCGACGAGCACAAAGTCACCGTTGGCTTCTTGAACTTGCATGGCTTTCATTGGGAGGATCTCTAAGTTAAGTACTGAACGCGGGTGAGCGTGCACCCTGTTTACGTAGGTCAGTAGGCGCAGCGCTAGTGCTGCAGCTATCACGTTAAGAATCGAAATTATAAAAGCCCGGTTTTCATATAACAAGTTACGAAATTAGATCCGACATTCTCTCAGTTACTCTCATACTAACCAAATTTCTGATTAACCCCACTTACTTTTGAAGTCTTCTTGCATCGTTCAAAGATGGGTGTTTCAGTTGGATCGACCTCGGCCGTTTGATTGAAAGATTTGGGAAGCAGCTTTTTCTATAGCAGGACCTCAAGTTTACAGGATAGGCTTCTACTAACGTTAAGGGTTGCTGTCTGTGCAGCGCAGCAAATTATGCTCTCCAACCTGTAAAATCCACCGGCAGTTAAGAGATTGATTGCGGACCGTCGAGATTTGTGTATTTGTAAGAAATTTTGACGAGAATGTACTGGCGCTAACGGCCATGAGCGGCCACTCGGGGCAAGTAGCACATCGTGCTCCTCCCTACTCATTGCGGCCGTTGACTGTTCGCGTGATCCTAGGCAAGCTAAGGTGGAGGAGAATGTAGGCAGCCAATGCTGACAGGACAGAACCTACCAGAATACCTAAACGGTCCCCGCTATAGTAATCTCCACTACCGTGCTCAAAAGCCAGCCCCGCGATAAAGAGACTCATGGTGAAACCAATTCCGCAGGCGAAGGCCACGCCGAGGAGCTGACGCCAGTCAACATCTTTCGGGAGCTGGGCGAATCGAAGGCTAAGCCCGAGCCCAACGAAGAGCAGAATCCCTAGTGGCTTGCCGATCAGCAAACCGGCAACAACGCCCATCGTGACCGGGTGCGTCAGATCATCAATCGATATACCAGTAAGCGAAAGCCCCGCATTTGCAAAGGCAAAAATCGGAAGAATCGCGAATACAACCGGACCGTGCAAATCGTGTTCCAGGTCACGAAGGGGGGACTTACCATGCTCGTCGCGCATAGGTATACAAAAGGCAATCAGGACACCTGCGAGAGTCGCGTGGACACCAGATTTTAACACGGCAATCCACAGAACGACGCCCAACAAAATGTAGCTCGAGGTACGGGTGACACCCATCCGATTCATCATAACGGCGACAAAGACAGCCGCAAGTCCGGTGAGCAGAGCGCTATAAGATAGGTCGCCTGAATAGAACAGAGCGATGATGAGTATTGCAGCCAAGTCATCTAAAATAGCCAGTGTGAGCAAAAAAACCTTCAAGGCTGTCGGCACACGACTACCGAATACGCCCAACAGCGCGAGCGCAAAAGCGATGTCAGTGGCGACCGGAATCGCCCAGCCATCCAGAGCAACAGAATCGCCCCAGTTCAGCCAGGCGTAAATCGCCGCCGGCACGATCATGCCGCCAAGTGCGCCCATAGCGGGCAGAACAACCTGCGAAAAAGACGAAAGCTCTCCTTCCATTACTTCACGCTTGATTTCGAGTCCGATTAAAAAGAAAAACACCGCCATTAGACCGTCATTCACCCACAGAAGAAGGGGCTTGTTGATCGCCAGTGCGCCCACTTGAACCGCGACCGTCGTATTAAGGAGGGAATCATAGAAGTCCGACACGGGAGAATTCGCGATAAACATAGCGACTATGGCCGCAAGCAGCAGTAAAACGCCCCCCGCCGACTCCAACTTCATGAAGTCCGCAACAGCGCTTGCCAGCGTTGATGTTTTATCTTGTTCTACCATGTGCATTGATTGTGCAAGAAATTAGGAAATTC
>CAMYOI010000404.1 GCA_947259955.1 uncultured Gammaproteobacteria bacterium | reverse complement strand
CTGCGAAACTGGGTGAAGTTCTTTGATCTATATCAACTACCGTATGCCTTGGTAACATTGTTCTTAATCTTTGGTTCATCTCTCAGTTCTGATCACTTACCCACTCAAATTAATCCCTACGGGAGTTATCTTTCTCGTCGCGAACCGTACTGATAAAGCGGCGGGACGGGTGTTAAATCAGTCATAGAGCGGCCACACTCTTGCCCATCGGCGACGAACCTCGAATCAACACGCTCTCACATCCGTAAATAGTCAGTTGCCGCGAGCTCCGCAACTGAATCTTGCTCACGAGAATGGCGATTTCATCCTGACTGGCGTGCCGCCCGAGAGTACATTGCTGGCGAACGGCATAGCAATTATCCTGCCTATCCTACCAAGTATGAGGTTAAAGACATGCAAGAGACCAACGAAGCCCGGCGTAAACTCTTGAAAGCAGCTAACGTTGCAGGTGGCATCATTGCCACGGGGATAGCTTTACCCGAGATCTGGGTGAAACCGGTAGTCGAAAGTGTGTTGCTACCGGCGCACGCTCAGACGTCGAATGGTGACGGTGGCATGACGGTAGTTGATCCCCCGAATCCTTAACTCGACTATTGCTGAGTGCGCGACGGCGGGGGATTTTATAAGCACGCTGAGTGTACTTATACCCGCCGCACTCGTGCTAGACGGCGAAGAATGCTAAACAGAGGCGCTCTCGCAACCGCAAAAAACCGTTTCCGTGAGCCGCGCATATGAAATTGGGTGACGCCCGTGACCGCCTTTAGCAGATCGACAGGGAACCGCATAGCGATTATTCTGACTATACGTAGGACCCGAGGAAAAACTTCGAAGGGGGGAAACCGCGTTAAACTATACCACCGGTCCTCTTGAACCAACCAATGTCACTGGAACGTACAGCGTTTGACAACACCTACGCGCGCCTGCCGCGACGCTTCTACGCCAGGATAACGCCTGATCGTGTCCCGGCACCCGACCTGCTGGCGTGGAACGACGAACTCGCGTTAGACCTCGGCGTCCAGCTCACGTGCGACGACGATGAAGCGCTCGCGCAGATCTTCAGCGGAAACAGGATACCAGCGGGTGCGGAACCGATTGCGCTCGCCTATGCCGGTCACCAGTTTGGCCATTTCGTGCCTCAACTGGGTGACGGTAGGGCGGCTCTACTGGGGGAGGTGATCGATTGTGGGGAGCAGCGCCGGGATGTTCAGCTCAAGGGCTCCGGACAGACCCCGTTCTCCAGAAACGGCGATGGGAAGTCTTGGCTGGGGCCGGTGATCCGCGAATATCTCATAAGTGAGGCCATGCATCACCTCGGTGTGCCCACCACCCGTGCGCTCGCCGCGGTGGCGACCGGTGAAATTGTCTACCGGGAGTCGGCATTACCGGGTGCGGTCTTCACCCGTGTCGCGTCCAGCCACATCCGCGTCGGCACCTTCCAGTACTTCGCTTCACGTGGCGATCGGAGCGGACTCAAGTCCCTGGCGGACTATGCGATCACACGCCACTATCCGGAGGCTGCTGAAGAGGAGAAGCCCTTACGCGCGTTGTTCAGAAAGGTCATGGATCGCCAGGCGGCCCTCGTCGCACATTGGATGGACATCGGTTTCATTCACGGCGTCATGAACACTGACAATACCTCGATCTCCGGCGAGACAATAGACTATGGACCCTGCGCCTTTATGGATGAGTTCCGTTTCGACAAGGTTTTCAGCTCGATCGACCATACCGGACGCTACGCCTATGACCGGCAAGCGACCATTGCGCAGTGGAACCTTGCAAGGTTTGCGGAGTGTTTGTTGTTGCTTGACGACGATCAGTCGGCTTACGAGGAAGAACTGGATCGGTTTTCGGCCCATTTTCACAGTTACTACACGGCTCGTCTGCGCAGAAAGCTGGGACTTACTATCGAACAACAGGACGATGCAGATTTGCTCAGGGGGTGGCTGGGCTACCTGCAGAGAGAGGAACTGGACTACACGGTGAGCTTCAGACGCCTGGGTGCCCGGCTGGGCGAGAAGGGACCGCCGGAGTTCGGTAGTTTCGAGCACAGGTGGAAGCAGCGGATCGAAAGCCAGCCTGAGGGTGTGGAAGAGATACGCAGGACCATGGATTCAGTGAACCCGTTGTACATTCCACGCAACCACCAGGTCGAGCGGGCCATCGCGGGGGCGGTCTCGGGTGACATGTCCACGTTCCACGAACTGCTTTCTGCACTCAAACAGCCGTTCCGTGAGAAGCCCGGCATGGCGCACTATGCTGCACCGCCTCTGCCGGAGCAGCGTGTAACGCGGACGTTTTGCGGGACGTAGTGCCCTGCTCCGAAGGTCTTCGGGAAATCGGCAAGCAGAAGCCGCGAACTGCGCCTCTGAATCCTGCCTGCGAGAATGGCGTTGTCATCCTAACCGGCGCGACGTACCGAGCCATGGTGTGCACATTGCTGGCGAACAGCATTGCGGATATGCTTCTTATCCATTTAAATGGGAGGGACCTATGGCCACTTTTCGACACGATCCGTATGGCGACTACAACTTTCAGATCGTTATCAACGGTATTAGTGACGATGGAAGCCATGTGAGCGGCGGCTTCACCGAAGTCACTGGCCTCGACGTGACCGTCGAGGTGATCGAATACCGCAACGGCAACGAGCCTCTGGCCAGTGTGCGCAAGATCCCTGGCCTCGCGAAGTACGCCAATATCACGCTTAAACGAGGCGTCATTGGTGACACCGCGATTTGGAACTGGTTCGCTTCCGTTATGGAGGGCAACGTCCAGCGCACCGACGGCACCATCACTTTGCTGGACGAAGCCCGTCAGCCCGTGTTGGCCTGGAAGTTTCGCCGAGGCTGGCCATGCCGGTGGCGCGGCCCGCGACTGCGCGCAAATCGCGGCGAGGTGGCGCTGGAGAGTCTCGAGATATGCCACGAGGGTTTGGAATTGGTGTAGCGGGATTGAGATGGGAGCCGAAGATAGTGCGGAGTAAAGACGCGGGGAAAGGCGGCAAGGTGAGTAAGGGTAAGAAACGGGACGGCCGAAAAACGGTACCGCCCGGGCCCGGCGATCCCGAAGTTTTGTTAGATGTCGAGTGCGCGCAAGGCTGTTTGTATCTTGTCTTGGTCAACGTCGGCCCGGTCACGGCTTTTAAAATCACGGTGGATTTTCACGAACCGTTGCTGGGAGCCGGCGGAGACGTCGACGTAGCAGGTTTCCAAATCTTCCGGCGATTGCCCCTACTTCGGGCAGGCAAAGAGATACGAGTCTTCGTGGATCTCGCTCGCGATCTCCTGGCCCGACGGCAAACCAAGCTTGTAAAAGCGCGGGTTCGATACGAAACTCGTGACGGTAAATACCTGGGAGAATTCTTTGCGCACGATTTAGGGATTTGGCGGGACCTTGGCGAGGTTATTTTCGAGGGGGGACGGCAATCCAACGACCCGACGCAGTAGAACTCAGCCGAGTAGGCATCCGGCGGGTTACGCGGGAAGATCAAGTCAAATGAAAGCGTTGTCCAAACATACCACGACGGAAACGCAAACGTCATCCTCGAACCGCTGGACTTCATCGCCCGCCTGGCCGCACTGGTGTTTGTCATTGATGCGCGAATGATAGCTACGGATTTTTCCCTGCCTTATGCGCCGCAGCAGAGCGTAAGCAAAAGCACAAAATTGCATTCGCAAGTATGCACCCCAAAGCAGCCATTGTTATAGTCCGTCTATGGCTGCGCCAAACAATCTCCGCGACTTCGATCCCGAAAAATTCACCATCGTTGGTTTTTGTTCAGACTGCCACCATGACGCGCCAGTTCCTCGCATCAATGAGGACGTGGAAATTCCTACGTTGATTAAAAAGTTATTGTGCAGCCGGTGCGGATCGGGTGATTGTTCGATACGGATTATTTATACGGGTGCGGGTGGATTTGAATACGCTCGCTCATGAGTCGGGACATCAGCCTCCCGTAGGTGGTTCGCATTTTTAAATATTCTACTTACGGCAACCCATGTCTTCGCAAGAGTGCAGTGACTCAAAGGGAAGGGTCGGCTTTGGCGGCCTGACTCACACGAAACAGTCTCCGGAATTCCCGGAATTTGAGTTAACCAGTGAGTTTTCAGGGTAGCAGATCATCCATCCATACAAGTTCAATTATTGGCAGTTGGCGGGAGCAATTGTATCTGTGCCCCATTTCATACATCCTGCCTTCATTGAGTAGCAGATACCAACAGGGGAAAGCGGAAGATTGCCATGGATCTCGTAAGTTGTGCTGAGCCAGAAGACTGGCGCGATATTTTTTTGCCGCACTCAATGTACGGAAGGCATATACTCTGGTATGTCCTTCGTCTTTGTCTGTCACTCCGTAGGCGCGTTCGTGACGCATATCATGCTTCACTTGTCCTATACATCGATATACAGTTGATCGATCCATCACACCAGAAGAGATTCACTCTTTGAAATCTATTCAACTAACAAAATAAATCTCGACCGCAGAGGTTCGCACAGAGTCTAAAGGGTTGGCCCCGAATGAAGGTTTGGCAAAGGAGAAAAACAGAACAAGAACAAATGCTGTGATGACAGCTATAGAGAATTTGTAGCGTTTCATAGTGCACCCCCGTCCACTTACGCATGATTTACCTGCACTATGCTATCAGAGGGTTACCCAATGGAGCATAACTTGCACAATTATTGTGGATTAGGGAACGATAATTCATAGTTGAAACACTGCATCGTCAACTCCAAACAGGAGTTAGCCGGGGTCGATAACGAACGCGGTGTATTCCGCATGCTCTGTGACTAAAATCACCGCTGCCTCAGTGAGGGCTCTTTACTGCGTTAAATTCACTCGTATGGGTGAAGAAATCACCAGTCGGATGGTACTGACTCCCTAATAGAGATGGAGCAGCGGTAACTTTCGAAGTCAATGTCCCGATTACTAATGAAGCGGACTTGGGAGCAGGTTAGTCTTTAGCCCGTACTTAGTTTCCATGATTGTTCTCCGGAACCCAAACGCTGCTCCAGAGGCTGATCTTTACCCATCCTGTTCGACGCTCGTCGTTTACGTGTCTCTTCCAGGGGCTGATCTTTACCCATCCTGTTCGACGCTCGTCGTTTACGCGTCTCTAGGAATAGGTGCGTTGCTCAACACCGCCATACTCGAAATATTCTAGATCGTAAACAATGCGCTGATCGAGTGCTGATTCAATTGTTATGCCTGCGATTAGATAAAGATGTGATCTTTCTCGTTCTTAGGTGGCGAGCTCTTGCTTGCGTACGTAACTGCAATTCGTAGGTTTTTACCTGATCAATAGCCTTCTTAGCGAGCAAAGTCGTCATGATCCGGCTCATCCGGCAATAGCGTCGAAGCGGATTTCCGCAGAAATGCATGTGCCTCGCGCTTTGCGCCTACCCGGATTGGTCTACGATATTAGATGCGGGGAATTTCTATGCCTTCTCCTCCCGCGAAAAATCAACATACTCTTACCCCGCTCCGGCGGGGTGTTTTCTCAACTGAACTCCACCCATTTGGGTGAAGACACTGCATAAGAGGCTCGCTAGACTGGCCGCATGGGAAAAAGTGATCAACGCTCCGCCCTCGATCCGCCGGATCATATAGTTGCCAGGTGGTCCGAGTGGTTAAAGAACGGAGGCTGTACCGGAACCTTGGCTGAAATGGAACAGGCGTATCTGAAATCTAAGGGCTTCGATAACTGGGCTGAGTATCTTTTTGACATCGGAATTGACTGGCATTTTAACCAGCAGAAGCGGAAGTTCTGGGCGTTTTTCGCAAAAACTTTTCCACCTCAGGCGACCGTCACGCAACGAGCGGTACATTATCTGGCGACGACTCAATTTGGGGTTTGGAACATCCGGAAGTATCTAGGGATGAAGGGTGGGATTGCGGCATGAACTGGACGGTATTGTTATCTTGACGATGCACCGTTATTTTTTATTGGCTCTGCTTTACGCAAGTACGCTTGTTTGCACACAAGTTGCCAGTGCTAAGGACAAGCTCATTACACCGATCAACCTGTGGGAATTACGAGCGGCGCGAGTCCGGTTGACCTTCCGGTAAACACCTACACCGCGCCTCAAATCTTGGATTCGTCACACACGAGTTCAGGGGTTGTTATGTATAGCGCCAGTTGGTGCACGGTGTGCAGGAAAGCCAGAAAGTATTTCCGGCAAATAGGCATTACATTTACCGAGTACGAC
>CAMYOI010000403.1 GCA_947259955.1 uncultured Gammaproteobacteria bacterium | reverse complement strand
GAGTGCTACTTTAGGATAATCCTCAGGGAGCCTTAGCATGCTCTCCGGCTGGGCACACAGTCTCCCGAAAGGAAGCCTTAACCATGTTCCAGTAGGTTCAGGTCTGGGACGGCGGCAACCTCCCATAACATTACGAACGTTAGCTTCGCCAGTAACCCTGTCCTGACGAACGGGGGAGTGTGTCGAGGTCCCGCCTATAGTATGCGTAACAAGTCGGGGCCTCGATCTCTCAAGAGCTGAACAGGCCCCCAATAGACATCTAAGGCAATCAAGCAAGCCCCTGAACTCGGAAACCTACATGTTGTAGTGTGCGGACACCCAGCCAACTCATCCACCTAGGTGTCCGCACCTCACTTGGCAACAAGCTCAGGGACGGTGTTGACTGTTAATACACCACTTGCTGCCCGCTACTCACCGTAGCGACATCCTTGCATGACGAGGGTTGTGTAAAGCTTGCTGCCAGCTGAGGGATGGGTTCAAACGCTGCCTGAGGTGGACCTTGGGCTGTCGATCTCAAGGTGAAATGCGGTCCTGCTAGACATCCACACAAGCCCTCTTGGCGTCCATCTCAGACCATCCCCCGCACAGACACCTATGGTCATATCCGAGGAAACTGGAAATGGCACGTTGCGTAGCCACAATGACGCCCGGTCTAGGCATCGAACAAGTCGCAATGTGGCCGATGAACTGAGAGCTGGTTTATTGATCATTGGGCGGTCTGAATTGCCACCACACACCTGTTAAGTTTCACAACCATCGGTGTCAGCTAATTCACTGCTTAGTTCCGCGTCTGTCAGACTGTTAGCATCCAGCCGCCTGTCCACATTTGAACGCTTTTCCTCACCTGAATGATTGCTTGAGCCAGAGCGCCGATCACGATCAGCACGCCTATCCATATTTTGCCAGCACATGAGTTGGCGCAATTTTTTGGCTTCTTCTTCGGTGGCCTGGATAAGCTTGTCGAGGGAGAACTCGACGCCCAGACTAAACCCCTTTCGCCACTTGACCGTGCAATAACGCAAGGCTGAATCATGTTGAATTTTCAGCCACAAAGTCGACGGCAAATCGACCTGCTCCTTCAACTCCAGCTTTGCTCCCAAGGAAGAGAGATCACAAACTACACAATTGGCGATAATGCCGTGATCGGGATCAACGATATTGGCGCGCATTTGGGTGCGTTTTCGCGAAGAGCCGCGCTTTTCATTACGTTTCGATTGTTCAACCACTTTTCATAATGCCCCAGCTCGGCTTTGCCGTAATGCCGTGCGTTTGCAACACAAGTCGCTCAGAAATGCTAACAGCAAAGGATTAATTCATTGTGTTGCACCCGCCGCTGATGACGGACCCAAAACAAATAATCTTAAGGAAGTGCTGTTAGGCTGCGGAAATCCAGAGTTAAACTCGATCAGAACTACTCACGATGTCGGGTTTCAGGTTGGGGGCAAAATATGAGCAACAATCTAACCGTCGCTATCGAAAATCTGAGAGCCGCTATCTCGGGGCAAGATCGACGAGTTGCCGAAAGGCATGATGTTTATGATGGTGCCTTGATCTTCGTCCAAGATCACCCTGAAGCAATAAGCTGCATAGTGAAGGATTTATCAGACACTGGCGCCCGGATTGTACCAGTTGATGAGACCTACATCTTGCCGAAGCATTTCAGGATGCACATGCCGGAAAAGCAGCTCATGGCCCACTGTGAAAAGGTCTGGCAAAAAGGTGATGAAATTGGGCTGAAGTTCATCGGCTTGGCAAATATCGGATAGCACCAGCTCTGAAACATTACCGATCACGGTATGGGTTTGGACACGGCAGAACAATGCGAATAAGCCCGAAATAGACAAAGACTAAAATGTCCGAGTTGGTTCCAGGCTGTGTGGAAACGCGGCTTGATGATTGCGGATGGTGTCGGATTTAGCGTGTGTCGGTGTGGCGCGTGTGGGGACGTTCGAATGAGATCAGCTTTTGATGGCGTTCATTAGCGGTCTGGCGCCGAAGATGTTGACCATTCGCTTTAGATTGTAGGCCAAAACGTTCAAGGCCATCTCGGTTCTGACTTTCTCAAGGGTTCTGGTCAGGAAGTGGGTACTGCCCATCCAGGCCTTTAGGGTGGCGAAGGGATGCTCGACGGTCTGCCTGCGGATGATCATGGCATCGGGCATTCGATCGAGCCTTGCCTGCATCTTGTCCAGGACACCCTCATGCTCCCAGCGCTTTAGCCGTTTGTGCTTGTCGGGCGTACATTTGGACTTAAGAGCACACGTCGCGCAGGCCGTGAGGTTGCGATAGTGATCGATATCTTGCCGACGGTCTGAGCGCATCTTTCCTCTGGTCAAGTGCTTGCCCGCCGGGCAGGTATAGCGATCGTTATCGGGATCGTAGATGAAGTCCGCCACGGTGAAGTGACCGCGCTTGGCATTGGCGGATGTCTGCGTCTTGGGAATGCAGGGCTCAATGCCAGTGCCCTCGCAAGCCAGCACTTCATCGCGGTTGTAATAACCCCGGTCCGCCAGCACGGTGACTTTCGCATACCCGGCTGCATCACGGGCCTTCGTGCCAATGGGGGTCAATTGCGCGCGGTCGCTGCCGACATTGGTCACCTCGTGCGCGACAATCAGATGATGCTCGGCATCAACGGCGATCTGAACGTTATAGCCCACGGTGCCGGTGCCTTTGCCGCTGGTCGCCATCGATCTGGCATCGGGATCGCTCAGCGAGACCTGCTTATCGGGCGCGGCCTCCACCTGCCGTTCCATTGCCTTCAACGACTTCATCTGCCGCCGCAGGCCTTCGATCTTCTCCGTGAGCCGGGTTGTCCTTGCTTCAGCGATATCGTCGTCCTGACGGTCAGCACGTTCCAACGCGCTAAGATACCGTGCGATGCTGACCTCGACCTGTTCGATGCGCTTGGCGACCTTGTGCACCGTGAAGTTCTTATCGCGGTTGTTCACGGCTTTGAACTTGCTGCCGTCGATGGCCATAACAGCTCGGGTGAACAGGTTGAACTGACGGCACAGCACGATGAAGTGCGCGCTGGCAGCACCGATCGCCGGACCGTTGTCGCGCCGGAAGTCGGCAATCGTCTTGAAGTCCGGCATCAGCCGGCCAGTCAACCACATCAACTCAATGTTGCGCTGGGTCTCGCGCTCCAGCCTCCGGCTCGACTGGATCCGGTTCAGATAACCGTACAGATAGATCTTCAAAAGCGTCGCAGGATGATAGCCGGGCCGTCCCGTCGTTTGCGGCACAACGCCCGAAAAGCCAAGTGCGCCCAGATCCAGTTCGTCAATGAAGGCATCAATGACACGAACCGGATTGTCCTCGCCAACATAGTCTTCCAAACTCGCTGGCAGAAGTGTGGCTTGACCCCGATTCTCGCTCTCAACGAAACGCTTCATCCAACCCTCCAATCATTTGAAGGATTCTAACCGACTCGCGCGTTTTCACACAGCCTCGGTCAACTGCGGTCCTGACAACCTCCTGACATTGAGGTCCGTTGACCACTCATGAGCAGACGAAAATAGATAGAAAGCGGACGTCGCTGCTCGTAGTTCTGCTTTCAGGGGTACAGCGGACTCGACCCTAACGGGGCCTACACTTCCGCTTGGTGCCACAAGCAGTCATTAGTCGAAACCGCAGCGAACTACCGCTTTGAGCCCAAAGTACCAATTTTCTGCGACGCGGCCAATATCGGCTTTTCCAACCGTTGGACTGGACTAAATCGTGCAAAAAATAAGCAGAGTTTTGCCAAGGGTTTGTTCCCGCTGATTTTCTAAAAATTTTGAGCAAAAGGGCGGAGCTTAGAAAACTACTGGATTACATTTTTTCCATCCTGGTTCTATGCCCTCCCAAAGCTCCCGAGCCTTATCAACTTTGCCGAGCCAAAATACCCAAAAAGCTTTGCTTCCCGTTTGAACAATAGTATCTACGTTTCCTGCGACACTAAACGCGAGTCCGTAAAGGCTTTCCATACTTTGGTACGCGCCGATCGCATAAAAAGTTCCAGCAATTCCAATTATTTTCCCAACAAATTTAACAGAACGGCCCATTTTATTCTGTAGTGTTCCAGAGTTCAATAAATAATCAATAACTGTATTCAATTTTGATATTTGTTGTTTTGAAATGGTCGCATTTTTAATAAATTTATCCCTATGATCTTTTGACGGGAGGTTTTTAATGTTTATTACAGC
>CAMYOI010000402.1 GCA_947259955.1 uncultured Gammaproteobacteria bacterium | reverse complement strand
GAGATTTTGGTTCTCAGTCGTTCACAGGCAGATCGGCACTCATCCAGCCCCCCTTTAACTCATCCTCGGGATTGGGCAAATCGGGATCTACGAGTAACTCCTAAGATTTGGTCTAAACTCAGTCTAATTGGGGGGAGTGATATGCACACCTGTTTATGCAAATGATGACATTTCATTTTCGTGGCCGTCTATTTCCGTGCACGCTGGTCTTACTGTCGATACTGACCGGTCCGTCCTCAGCCGACGAGTCGGTGGAGTCCTATCTGAGTCTTGATCTAAAGGACCTACTCTCTATTGAGATAACCTCGGTCTCGAGGAAAAAGGAGCGGCTCTCCGAGGCGGCCGCGGCGGTGTTCGTCATCACACAGGAAGATATTCGCCGCACCGGGGTGACAACCATTCCCGAAGCCCTGCGCATGGCGCCGGGCCTGCAGGTGGCCAAGTTGGACAGCAACAAGTGGGCGATCTCAAGCCGCGGCTTCAATGCCCAGTTCGCCAACAAGCTCCTGGTGCTGATCGACGGACGCACCGTCTACACTCCCGCCTACTCCGGCGTCTACTGGGAGGTGCAGGATACACTGCTGGAGGACATCGACCGCATTGAGGTGATTCGCGGTCCCGGTGCCACGCTGTGGGGCGCCAACGCGGTAAACGGTGTAATCAATATCATCACCAAAAAGGCCGTCGATACGCAGGGCGGCCTTCTGGTGGCCGGTGCCGGAAACGAGGAAAAGGGATTTACCCATCTGCGCTACGGCGGGAAGCTGAGCGAAGGGATCTACGGGCGCGGCTATCTTAAATACAACAAGCGCGACAGCAGCTTCGCACCGACGCTGGATTGGGATGCCGGAGACGAATGGCAGGTTCTGCGCGGTGGTTTTCGAGTGGATGGCTCCGTAAGTTCGGACCAGTGGACTCTGCAGGGCGATGTTTACGATGCGGACGAGAACCAGATCGTGCGGTCCATTTTTCGTGACCCCAGTGACCCGGCCAACAATCCACCCGACCCGGCGTCGCCCTACTCGGATTTGAACGTACCGGATAATTTCAAGGCTTCCGGGTGGAACCTTTTGGGTCGCTGGGGCCGTCAGCTAGCAGAGCACTCCCACGCTATGCTGCAGGTCTATTACGACCACAACCAACGTAAGGAAGAAATACTGGGTCAGACCCATGACACTCTGGATATCGAGTTTCAGCACCAGTTCCGCCCCCTGGCACGGCATGACGTCGTCTGGGGGCTCGGCTACCGCCGCATCGAGGATGAGTTCGAAAACACCTTTGCGGTTTCCTTACTGCCGAGCACCCGAGCCATTAATCTCACCAGCGCGTTCATACAGGATGAGATCGATATCGCGCGGGAAACTCTGCGCCTGACGCTGGGTTCCAAATTCGAGCACAACGACTACACCGGGCTGGAGATCCTGCCGAGCGCCCGCCTGCTCTGGCTGCCGCGGCCGGGACACACGCTGTGGACGTCTATCTCAAGAGCGGTGCGTACCCCTTCGCGGGTGGAGAGGAGTTCGCGCATCGTGGCCAGCGTAATTCCTGCTATGCCACCCGCCCCGCCGGGAACGCCGCCTGCGATCCTGGCTATCCTTGGAAGTGAAGATTTCGACTCGGAAGACCTGACCGCGATCGAACTGGGCTACCGCGTGCAGCCGGCAGATACCCTCTCCCTGGATTTGGCTCTGTTTTACAACGAATACGAAAATCTGCAGACGTTCGAACAGCTGAGCTTCGTCGATTTCAACTTCGACAACAAAGGGGATTCCACGAGCCGCGGTCTGGAGCTGGCCATGGATTGGCGCGTGCGCGAATGGTGGCGGCTGCAGGCCAACTACAGCTTTCTTGATATTTCGGCAAATATCGCAAGCGACAGCAACGACCAGTTCTCCGCTGCCGTTGCGGAGGGCTCCAGTCCGAGACATCAGTTTTACGTCCGTTCCATCATGGATCTGGCCAGCGACTGGTCGCTAGATGTATGGGTCAACTACGTGGATGATCTGTCTGCAACCAGCTTCTCCCTTGAACCGGTTGACATTCCGGGCTACACCAGCGTGAATTTTCGCCTTGCCTGGCAGCCTAAAAAGGGCGTGGAGTTTTCGCTCGTCGCGAACAATTTACTCGATGAGCACCATGCGGAATTCGCCGGGGAGAATTTCATTACCCCGACAGAGGTCGAGCGATCCGTATACGGTCAGATCCGCTGGGATTTCTGAATCGTTCCTGGTCGGATTCGGATACAGCCCGGAGCATGAGGCCCGTAACAATGTCGTACTCCACCGGCCGAAGACCATGCGACCTCAAGAAGTACGGAGTGCTGCTGCTCCTGGCTCTTCTGCCGTGGCAACTCTTCGCCGCGCCCCCCACCGAGGAGTACAAGCTCAAGGCGGCGCTGATCTACAAGCTGAGCAAATTCGTCGAATGGCCTGATCCTGCAAAGGCCGGCACGGTCCAGAATTTTGGGATCTGTGTTTTGGGCGAAGACTTCTTCGGTCCGGCCCTGGAGGTGCTGGAAACCCGCGAGACCGGCGGGCTGCCCATCCGTATCAAATATGTTTCCCAGTCCGAGGGCATCGGCACCGAGTGCCAGGTGGTGTTCGTCAGCAAATCCAAACGGGCCTTTATTCGCTCCATCCTGAAGAACCTTGGGGATCGGCCGATATTGACCCTGGGCGACACGCAAGGTTTTGCTGAGCAAGGCGGCATCATTGAGTTCACCCGCGGGGATAAGCGCATAGGCTTCAAAATCAACCTAGAGAGCGCCGAACGATCGGGTCTGAAGATCGCGGCGCCGCTTTTGGAGCTGGCTACGATCATCGGATCGGTTGAGCAAACAGAGCCATGACCTTCCTGAGCAACATCGGCATCGCGCAAAAACTCAGGCGCATAATACTGCTGATCAGCGGCATCGCGTTGATCATTGCCTCCGCAAGTTTTATTGTCCTGGAAGTCGGCTCCTATCGTAAGGAACTGGTGGAGCGAATTTCCGTGCTGGCAGACTTTATCAGCACCAACTCCACCGCCGCGCTCTCTTTCGGCGACAAGAACACGGCGAACAAACTCCTTCGGTCGCTGGAGTCCGAAGCATCGGTCCACGGCGCTATTCTCTTTCAGAGTAATTGGCAAAAGTTTGCCTCTTATTCCGTAATGCCCGAGATAAAGGCGAAGTTCGAGCAGGAATTCGGGACCTGGCCAAGCGGAGCACGCCAGCTCAGCCGCACTGAATATCATTTTGACAGGGACAACTTGTATCTGCTTAAACCCGTCAATTTGGACGGCGAGGTGATCGGGTATTTGTTCATCCAGGCGAGCCTGGAAACTCTATACGGTCAGGTCGTGGATTATCTGCGGATTGTGGCAATATTGCTCCTGTGCATCATGCTGGGTGTCTACTTGCTCTCCTATACCTTGCAGCGCCGAGTGTCCGAGCCTATTCAAAACCTGGTCAACGGCATGCAAGAGGTGGCCGATGAGCAGGATTTTGGCCTCCGGCTGCAAGCTGGCGACAACGATGAGATCGGCACACTCATCGAACGGTTCAACGGAATGCTGGCGCAGATTCAGGAGCGCGACAGGAAGCTCGCTTCCTACCGGGAAGAACTGGAACAAAAGGTCGCTGAGCGCACCGCCAGTTTGCAGGAGGCGAAAGAGGCTGCGGAAGCGGCCAGCCGAGCGAAAAGCGAGTTTCTGGCAACCATGAGTCACGAGATCCGAACGCCAATGAACGGCGTGACGGGAATGACCGAACTGTTGCTCGAAACCGGGCTTGATGATCAGCAACGCGGCTATGCCGAAACGGTCCGACACTCGGCGGATGCGCTGATGGACATCATCAACGAGATTCTCGATTTCTCCAAGATCGAGGCAGGCAGACTCGAACTCGAAAGCATCGACTTCGATATCCGCGAACTTGCCGAAGACGTCACCTCCATATTCGCGGAGCAGGCTGCCAAGAAGAGGCTTGAACTGACCTGCTTCGTAGCCCCGGAGATCGAGGGCCTGTTTGTCGGCGACCGTGCGCGAATCCGGCAAATCATGATGAACCTGCTGAACAACGCCGTGAAGTTCACTTCAGAGGGCGAGGTGGATCTGAGGGTGAAGCTTCTGTGGTCCAGCGACAAGGAGGCTCGGTTCGAGATCGAGGTACACGACACGGGGATTGGCATCGATCCCTCGAAGCTGGAGTACATTTTCGAATCGTTTTCCCAAG
>CAMYOI010000401.1 GCA_947259955.1 uncultured Gammaproteobacteria bacterium | reverse complement strand
CCTTGTACGCGGTATCCGCGCAACACGGAACCGGTATCCGGGAAATGATGGAGGACATACTCCCCGGATTGGACAAAGACAGTGCGGGGACCCTCGGTGACGAGATCGACTGCCCCAGGGTGGCTATGCTGGGCAAGCCAAACGCTGGCAAATCGACGCTCGTGAACAAGCTGTTAGGAAAAGACAGGATGATCGTGTCTGATATCGCCGGAACCACGAGAGACAGCGTCGGCACGCGCTTTACAAGCGATGGCCGTGAGTATTACCTCATCGATACTGCCGGAGTCAGAAGAAGGTCCAGGGTTGGCGAGAAGCTCGAGCGTATTTCCGTTGTCAAGGCCCTGCAAACCATGGCAAGGGCCGATGTCATCGTCCTGCTGATCGACGCAAGGATTGGAGTCACCGAACAGGATGCCAGGTTGGCAGGGCTCATACGCGAAGCCGGCCGTGCCGTGGTCGTGGTTGTAAACAAATGGGACGGGCTGGAGACGTATCGGAAAAACCTCGTGCGGCGCAGTCTCGCGAAAGAATTACCCTTTCTGGAGTCGGTTCCTACGCTGTTCGTATCAGCCAAATACGGGTCGAGGATCGACCGGATCATGCCGGCGGTGCAGCGAGTCTATGATTCCGCCATGGCAAATCTCGGTACGGCAAAACTGAACATGGCGCTGAGACGCGCTGTGGAAGCCCAGCCTCCGCCCAGGGTAGGCCACCGGCAGATCAAGCTCAAATATGCACACCAGGGCGGCAAGAATCCGCCGACCGTGGTGATCCACGGTAATCTGCTTCACAAAGTTCCCGAGTCGTACAAGCGATATTTGGCAAGTCGTATCGGCAAGGAATTCGATCTTACGGGTACCCGCGTCAATCTCTGGTTCAAAACGTCCGTAAACCCCTATGCACGAGGCTCTTCCCATGCGCGCAAATGAATCCAACGGGGAATGTGGGTGTTATACTTATCCGTGTTGTAGCATTCGAGTGAAGGGTTGCACCGGAAACCGGCTTGTCTTTCCTAAGCTATTGATTTAAATGAATAAAGAAGCAGAAAAAGTCATGCTCACCAAGCAAAAGGAGATGCTTGCCGTGATGACTGCGCTGTCATTCATCGAGCAGAATGCCCTGATTACGCAGGCTCAGCTCAATGATGCACGACGCAGTTTGCAGGCTCTTTTCATACGGACGACCGGCGAAGAAACCATGCTGCGGAAGCTGCTCGAGATCCTGAAGGTCAACAAGGAACTCCACGAGGCGTTCAGCAGCATATCGAAAATCAGCATGAGCATTTCCAATACATGCGAGATCATCGCCAAGAAAATCAGATATCTGAAGCAGTACGTAACCCGCCTTCAGCTGACGCCTTCGGAGAACAGCGAGTTCTTCGCTCCTTTCCTGACTTTTACTCACCAGTTCCAGGAAAAGATCATGCGCTTCAATCAGATGATGCAAAACTATCTTGCGTTGAGGGAGGAAGAGGCAAAGCGAATGAACGAGTTCCAGATCGCTGAAGATGCAAGCCGACGACTGAAAATGAGGCTCTCCGGAAAACTCGGAACACGGGCCACCGGCGAGGTGGAAGAGTCGATCAGGCAGGAGGTGATGGGGAGCTTCGATTTCGCCAGCGCCCACAGTGTGATGTTGGATGCGCAACGCCGGGCCAGGATGGAATCCAAACAGGTTTCGGATCTGCTTTTTGACCTGAAAGCGATGTGCCAGATGGCGATGAATCCGGAGATGCGTGAAAAAGTGGAAAGATCGGGGGAGGTGGTTGAGGAGTATGACGATATTTTCATGCGATTCACCAACTCTCTTAAACATCATCCGCGGTTGGGTCAGATCAAGGACTTCATCATTGATTATTTCAAGCTGTATCAGCGGGCTTACGGCTTGTTTCAGTTGGATTTCGACAATTTCAACAAGGCGGTCGACACCATCACCCACAACACCGAGGAATACTTCGAATCCAAGCAGGAAGACGAAGACATTCGCGTCAAGCGGGACAAGCTGCGGAAATATGAAGGGTTGATTCCTTTTCTTGAGAATACGAGTGAGATGATCGTCGAATACGAGGACTATCCATTCGATAAATTCTCGAAGCATGTTTCGAAGGTGATATCAGAAGAGGGCCGACCCTGGGAGCACATCAGCGAGGAACTGCTCGTTGCCAAGGTCGCCGCGGAGGCCGACTTGACGACCAGGTTGGACTAGCCCGCATTATTCAGGCTAACACCTGCCGATGACTTCAGGCTTCCTCCGGCAGTATCCCGGGCTGATCATTGTTGCCGTGTTGTCGAGTCTCGCACTGTCCATCTGGTGCATATGGGCCGACCCGATCATCAACAACGATGGTGTCTATTATGTCAGGGCTGCGCGGTCGATCTCAACCGGCGACTGGCGCGAGGCGCTGTCTATATATTCCTGGCCATTCTATCCCGCGCTCATCGCTTATCTCGGCAAACTGCCCGGGGTCGACCTGGTCAGCGCAGCCTACGTTCTCAACGCACTGCTGGCGGCGCTGCTAGTCGTCTGTTTTCTCTGCGTTGTGTACGAACTGGGCGCGGATCGGAACACGATGATCTTTGCCGTATTTTTGATACTGGTATTCCCCACCCTGAACAAGTACCGGTCATTCATCATACGAGACATCGGCTATGTGGCATTCAGCATCTGGTCCCTGTGTTTCCTTTTCAAATACTGGAAACAAAACAGCCGTGTTTCACTGTTTGGATGGTTTGTGTGTGCCGCGGCGGCCTGTCTGTTCAGGGTGGAGGGTATCGCCATCCTGGCATCGGTGCCGGTCATTGCCTTGGCCCTGCGTCAGTCCGCATCATACACTGCCAGGTGGCTGCTGCTTGTCGCCGGGGCGATGCTCGTGCTTGTGTTCGCGTTTCTCCTTGGTCTGTGGTTGATCAAAGACATCGCTATCATCGACGCCGCGGGAAAATTCGAGAAACCTGGGAACATCATCGAGGCCATCGGCGGGTATGTAAGCGACATCGTGGGGGGCAAACTCGGATTACTGAAAGAGCAGTTTGCCGGGCGCTACTATCTAATCGTGTACGTCATGATTATCGTGTTCGTCACCGCGGCTGAACTCGTACGACGACTGTCTGTTATCTATGCCGTCCTGGCGGTCTGGGGCTACAAAAAGAGCATCCTCTTTCCCGAAATGTCCTTGAAGCCGATTTGGATGGCTATAATCCTGGTCAATACGCTGATATTGATCGGTTCCGCATTTTTTATTTCGATCGTGGTCGACCGCTATGCGCTGTCGGTTACCGTTACCATATTGATGGCGTCACCGTTCGTGTTTTCGTATCTATGGAAACGCTGGGGTGACTCGAGCCAATCCGCCGGGCAAAAATGGCTGCTGCCGGGAACGCTGGTGCTGGCTATACTGCTCGGGGTGAACGGTCTGGACGTTTTCACCGATAAGAAACATCTCGCCGAGGCCGGACGCTGGATCCGGGAAAATACACCTGCGGACGCGACGCTGCACAGCAACAATCTGATACTGGTCCACTATTCGGGCAAGGATGCCTTCCACGAGGACGACAACTATTCCTGGAAACACTCATACCTGGTCATCAAGAATAAAAAGTGGAAGGAGTATGACTATATCGCCATTGAACTGGGTGATAATGACTATCCTTGGACCGAATGGCTGGAAATTCATCTGCATGGCCCGCCGATCAAGAAAATAAATGGCGAGCACGGAAGCAGTGTGTTTATTTACAGAAACCCACGTCCTGTCGCTATGCGCTGATACAATTCCTGGGTGACCCTGGCGTTCTGTTCGACGGATTTGATTCCGAGGCCGGCGATGCAGGTCCGGTCGACCGGTTGTTTGTATTTTTGCCAATGGATATCAAGTTCGGCGAGGATGCTTTGGAACTGATCACCATCACCGGGTGAGTACAAGAAACCGGATTCTCCATCGATCACGGCACCCCTAAGCCCTCCCGAGTCGGAGGCGACGACCCACAAACCCAACAGAGACGCTTCCCGCGCGACAAGACCGAAACTCTCTGGCCACAGGGAAGGCACGATCATGACATCGATTAGGGAGTAGAACGCACCAATATCAGAAAAATCGAACCTGGGATAAATCGTCACCGGCGTGTCGCCCCATTTCTCCGTTGTCGTTTGTGACAGTTTGGAAAAGATATCGACTATGACGACTTCGATGTTTCGGAGCCCGGCGGTGCCTATGCAGTCTT